>NZ_PQMX01000111.1:0-14203 GCF_004368385.1 Burkholderia sp. B10
GGCTGGAGCACCACAAGACGTCCGCGCCGATGGCGGAGATCAACATGACGCCGCTGATCGACGTGATGCTCGTGCTGCTCGTCATCTTCATCATCACCGCGCCGCTGATGACGCACGCGATCCGGCTCGACCTGCCGAAGGTCGCGGCCGGCGTCGCGCGCGATACGCCGCAGTCGGTCACGTTGTCGATCGACGACGCCGGCAAGCTCTACTGGGACGACACGCCCGTCACGCTCGACGCGCTGCCCGCGCGCCTGCGGGCGGCGGCGGCCACCGCCGCGCCGCCCGAGTTGCGGCTGCGCGCGTCGCGCGCGACCCGCTATGACGTGATCGCGCAGGTGATGGGCGCCGCGCAGGCCGCGGGCCTGACGCGGATCGGCTTCGTCACCGACCTGCCGCCGGCGGGCGCCGCCGCGCCCACCGCCGCGGGCGCGAAACCCTGAGCGGAGCGCGTCGCATGCACGCGCTCCGCACAAGAATGCATGCCGGCCCGCGACACCGGCCGTACCGGCCGTCACGGACGGTATAATCGTCGTTTCCGCCCGGTCGGCAGGGTTTCGCCGGGTAACCCGGAGCACCGCCGGGTTACCCGGCGAAGATCCGGCAACCACGATGCAGGCCCGCGACCCGTGTGCCTGCCGCCGCCGCCGGGCTGCCCGATTTCGTCCACTTCCGCGTGCCCGCCTGAATCGCGCGCCGCTTAAAGCCTAGTCCGAACCACACCATGCACGAGAGATACGTACCCGCCGACGTCGAAGCCGCCGCCCAGGGCGACTGGCGCGCAGCCGATGCCTACAAGACGAAGGAAGATTCGCAGAAGCCGAAGTTCTACTGCGTGTCGATGCTGCCGTATCCGTCCGGCAAGCTGCACATGGGTCACGTGCGCAACTACACGATCAACGACGTGATGTACCGCTATCTGCGGATGAACGGCTACAACACGCTGATGCCGATGGGCTGGGACGCGTTCGGGATGCCGGCCGAGAACGCCGCGATGGCCAACGGCGTGCCGCCCGCGAAGTGGACCTACGACAACATCGACTACATGAAGGGGCAGATGCAGTCGATGGGCCTCGCGATCGACTGGTCGCGCGAGATCGCGACGTGCAAGCCCGACTACTACAAGTGGAACCAGTGGCTGTTCCTGAAGATGCTCGAGAAGGGCATCGCGTACAAGAAGACGGGCACCGTGAACTGGGACCCGGTCGACCAGACCGTGCTCGCGAACGAGCAGGTGATCGACGGCCGCGGCTGGCGCTCGGGCGCGCTCGTCGAGAAGCGCGAAATCCCGATGTACTACCTGCGCATCACGCAATACGCGGATGAGCTGCTGAACGATCTCGACGGCCTCGGCTGGCCCGAGCGCGTGAAGATCATGCAGCAGAACTGGATCGGCAAGAGCTTCGGCGTGAACTTCGGGTTCCCGTACGAGCTCGACGGCGAGAAGGCGCTGCTGCGCGTGTTCACGACGCGCGCCGACACGATCATGGGCGTCACGTTCTGCGCGATCGCGGCCGAGCATCCGCTCGCGACGCGCCTCGCGCAGGGCAAGCCCGAGCTGCAGGCGTTCATCGACGAATGCAAGCGCGGCGGCGTCGCCGAAGCCGACGTCGCGACGATGGAGAAGAAGGGCATCGCGACGGGCTTCTCGGTCACGCACCCGCTGACCGGCGAGGCGGTCGAGGTCTGGATCGGCAACTACGTGCTGATGAGCTATGGCGAAGGCGCGGTGATGGGCGTGCCGGGCCACGACGAGCGCGATTTCGCGTTCGCGAAGAAATACGGGCTGCCGATCAAGCAGGTGATCGCCGCCGAAGGGCAGACGTACTCGCTGGACGCATGGCAGGAGTGGTACGGCGACAAGGACGCCGCGGTCTGCGTGAACAGCGGCAAGTACGACGGCCTGCGCTACACGGAAGCAGTCGACGCGGTCGCGGCCGACCTGAAGGCCGGCGGCTTCGGCGACAAGCAGGTCACCTGGCGCCTGCGCGACTGGGGCGTGTCGCGCCAGCGCTACTGGGGCACGCCGATTCCGATCATCCACTGCCCGTCGTGCGGCGACGTGCCGGTGCCCGAGCAGGATCTGCCGGTCGTGCTGCCGGAAGACCTCGTGCCGGACGGCACGGGCAACCCGCTCGCGAAGTCCGAGGCGTTCCTGAACTGCACGTGCCCGAAGTGCGGCGCGGCCGCGAAGCGCGAAACCGACACGATGGACACCTTCGTCGATTCGTCGTGGTACTTCTCGCGCTACACCGCGCCGGACGCCGACACGATGGTCGACGCGCGCACCGATTACTGGATGCCGATGGATCAGTACATCGGCGGCATCGAACACGCGATCCTGCACCTGCTGTATTCGCGCTTCTGGACCAAGGTGATGCGCGACCTCGGCCTCGTGAAGTTCGGCGAGCCGGCCAAGAACCTGCTCACGCAGGGGATGGTGCTCAACGAGACGTACTATCGCGAAGACGCGACCGGCAAGAAGACCTGGTACAACCCGGCCGACGTGACGGTCACGCACGACGACAAGGGCCGCCCGGTGGGCGCCACGCTGAACGCCGACGGCCAGCCGGTGGTGCTCGGCGGCATCGAGAAGATGTCGAAGTCGAAGAACAACGGCGTCGATCCGCAGGTGCTGATCGACCAGTACGGCGCCGACACCGCGCGCCTCTTTACGATGTTCGCCGCGCCGCCCGAGCAGCAGCTCGAGTGGTCGGGTGCGGGCGTCGAGGGCGCGAGCCGCTTCCTGCGCCGCGTGTGGAGCTTCGGCGCCGGCAACCGCGAGGCGCTCGCCGCGCGCGCGGGCTTCGACGCAGCGTCGCTGGGCGACGCCGACAAGGCGCTGCGCCGCGAAATCTACAGCGTGCTGAAGCAGGCCGACTTCGACTACCAGCGCCTGCAGTACAACACGGTCGTGTCGGCGGCGATGAAGATGCTGAACGCGATCGACGGCGCGAAGGGCGCGACGCCCGGCGTGCTGCGCGAGACGTACGGCGTGCTGCTGCGCGTGCTGTACCCGGTCGTGCCGCACGTCACGTTCGAACTGTGGAAGGCGCTCGGCTACGCGGACGAATTCGGCCCGCTGCTCGACGCACCGTGGCCGAAGGTCGACGAGGCCGCGCTCGAGCAGGCCGAGATCGAACTCGTGCTGCAGGTGAACGGCAAGGTGCGCGGCGCGCTGAAGGTCGCGAAGGATGCGACGCGCGACGCGATCGAAGCCGCGGCGGTGGCCGACGAAGCATTCGCGAAGTTCAGCGACGGCAAGCCGGCGAAGAAGATCGTCGTCGTGCCGGGCCGGCTCGTGAACATCGTCGTCTGACGGCCGCCGGCCGTCGGGTGCACACAGAAGGAGCGAAGGTGATCCGCAGATCGTTTTTGATGCTCGCCGCCGGCAGCGCGCTCGCGCTGTCGGCATGCGGTTTCCAGTTGCGCGGCCAGCAGAACTATGCGTTCAAGCACCTGCTGATCGCCGGCGCGCCGGCGCCGGTGCAGGCGCGCCTGGTGCGCCTCGTCGAGGCCGGCAGCGACACGAAGATCGTCAAGTCGCCGGACGACGCCGACGCGGTGCTGAGCATGTGGGAGTCGCGCGGCCAGAACACGCTGACGCTGAACAAGTACGGCTCGGCGCAGGAGTACGCGCTGTTCTACACGCTGAACTACACGCTGACGAGCAAGGACGGCACCGTGCTGATCCCGCCGAGCGCGATCGCGCTGAACCGCGCGATGACGTACAGCGATCAGTACACGAACGCGAAGGCCCAGGAAGCCGACATCCTGTACGCCGACATGCAGAACGATGCGGTCGACCAGCTGATGCGGCGTCTCGCGATCGTCCACTCGCTGACGCCGGCGCCGGAAGACGTGGTGCCGGGCGTGGCGCCGCGCGCGCCGCTGCCGCCGCCGCCGCTCTGATCTGCCGCGCACGCACCGATGCAATTGCGACTTGATGCGCTGGAGCCGCACCTCGCGAAGGGGATGGCCGGACTCTACACCGTCTACGGCGACGAGCCGCTGCTCGCGCAGGAAGCGTGCGACCGCATTCGTGCGGCCGCGCGCGCGGCCGGCTTCACCGAGCGCTCGGTGCATACGGTCGAGCGCGGCTTTGACTGGAGCGTGCTGCTCGGCGCGACCCAGGCGATGTCGCTGTTCGGTGAGCGCCAGCTGATCGAGCTGCGCATTCCGTCGGGCAAGCCGGGCAAGGAAGGCGCCGACGCGCTGAAGACGCTCGCGGCGACGCCCAATCCGGACGCGCTGATGCTCGTCACGCTGCCGCGCCTCGACGCGGCCACGCAGAAATCCGCCTGGTTCACCGCGCTGCAGAATGGCGGCGTCGCGCTGAAGATCGATCCGGTCGACCGTGCGCAGCTGCCGAACTGGATCGGCCAGCGCCTGTCGATGCAGGGCCAGCGCGTCGCGCCCGGCGAAGACGGCCGCCGTGCGCTGCAGTTCATCGCGGAGCGCGTCGAGGGCAACCTGCTCGCCGCGCATCAGGAAATCCAGAAGCTCGGGCTGCTGTATCCGCAAGGCGTGCTGGCGTTCGAGCAGGTGCACGACGCGGTGCTGAACGTCGCGCGCTACGACGTGTTCAAGCTGAACGAGGCGATGCTCGCCGGCGATGCCGCGCGGCTCGCGCGGATGATCGACGGCCTGAAAGGCGAGGGCGAGGCGATCGTGCTGGTGATGTGGGCCGTCGTCGAGGAACTGCGCACGCTGTTGCGGATCAAGCGCGGCGCGAGCGCCGGCAAGCCGCTCGCGACGTTGCTGCGCGAGAACCGCGTGTGGGGGCCGCGCGAGCGGCTGATCGCCCCGGCGCTGAATCGCGTGTCGGAAGCCATGCTCGAGAAGGCGCTCGCGTTCGCCGCGAAGCTCGACCGGCAGGTGAAGGGGCTGTCGGCCGTCACGCCCGGCCGCCGCACGCACGACGATCCGCCGCCCGACCCGTGGGACGGCCTGTTCCAGCTCGCGATGACGGTCGCGGGCGAGCGCGGCGAGCGACCGCCGACCGCGGGTCGCGTGCGGCGTTAAGCCCGCCCGGCGCGCTCAGCGTCCGTTCTGCAACCCGCTTACAATGCTCCGACAGGCCGCGCGGCCCGTGTTGTCCGCGCGCCGACGCTTTCCCCCGAATTCACGCCGCGCGAAGCGGCTCGTTTCTCGAGTCACACGATGGATATCGACCAATACATGACGGACCTGGGCCGCCGGGCCCGGCACGCGTCGCGCGCGATGGCGCGCGCCAGCACGGCCGCGAAGAACGCGGCGCTCGACGCCGTCGCGCGCGCGATCGAGCGCGACGCCTCGGCGCTGAAGGAAGCGAACGCGCGCGACGTCGCGCGTGCCCGCGACAAGGGGCTCGACGCGGCGTTCATCGACCGCCTGACGCTGTCGGACAAGGCATTGAAGACGATGGTCGAAGGGCTGCGCCAGGTCGCGTCGCTCGCCGATCCGATCGGCGAGATCAGCAATCTCAAGTACCGCCCGAGCGGGATCCAGGTCGGCCAGATGCGCGTGCCGCTCGGCGTGATCGGGATCATCTACGAGTCGCGGCCGAACGTGACGATCGACGCGGCCGCGTTGTGCCTGAAGTCGGGCAATGCGACGATCCTGCGCGGCGGCTCCGAGGCGCTCGAATCGAACGCGGCGCTCGCGAAGCTGATCGGCGAGGGGCTCGAGGCGGCCGGGCTGCCGCAGGACGCGGTGCAGGTGGTCGCCACCGCCGATCGCGCGGCGGTCGGCAAGCTGATCACGATGACCGAATACGTCGACGTGATCGTGCCGCGCGGCGGCAAGAGCCTGATCGAGCGCCTGATCAACGAGGCGCGCGTGCCGATGATCAAGCACCTCGACGGCATCTGCCACGTGTATGTCGACGATCGCGCCGATCTCGCGAAGGCGCTCACCGTGTGCGACAACGCGAAGACGCACCGCTACGGCACCTGCAACACGATGGAGACGCTGCTCGTGTCGAGCGGCATCGCGGCCGCGCTGCTGCCGCCGCTCGGCAAGCTGTATCGCGACAAGCAGGTCGAGCTGCGCGTCGATGCGGCCGCGCGCGCGGTGCTCGCCGATGCGGGCGTCGGCCCGCTGGTCGACGCGACCGACGCGGACTGGCACACCGAATATCTGGCGCCGGTGCTCGCGATCAAGGTCGTCGACGGGCTCGACGCGGCGATCGAGCACATCAATCACTATGGGTCGCACCACACCGATGCGATCGTCACCGAGGATCACGATCGCGCGATGCGCTTCCTGCGCGAAGTCGATTCGGCGAGCGTGATGGTGAACGCGTCGACCCGCTTCGCCGACGGCTTCGAGTTCGGCCTCGGCGCGGAAATCGGCATTTCGAACGACAAGCTGCACGCACGCGGCCCCGTCGGCCTGGAAGGGCTGACGTCGCTGAAGTACGTCGTGCTCGGGCACGGCGAAGGCCGTCAGTAACGCGAGGCGCACAACCGATGGCAATGCTCTGGGTCAAGACCTTCCATATCGTACTGATCGCCGCGTGGTTCGCCGGCTTGTTCTACCTGCCGCGCATCTACGTGAACCTGGCCATGGAAACCGATCCGGCCGCGGTGCGGCGCCTGCTGCTGATGGCGCGCAAGCTGTTCCGCTTCATGACGCTGATCGCCGTGCCGGCGCTCGCTTGCGGGCTGTGGCTCTGGCTCGTGATCGGCATCGGCCAGGGGCAGGGGTGGATTCATGCGAAGGTCACGGTGGTGCTGCTGCTCGTGATCTACCACGCGTATTGCGGGCATCTGCTGAAGGTGTTCGAGCGCGGCGAGAACCGCCGCACCGACAAGTGGTATCGCGTGTTCAACGAGCTGCCGGTGCTCGGCATGCTGATCGCGGTCGCGCTGGTCGTGATCAAGCCGTTCTGAGCGAGCGGCACGCGCCGCGGGCCAACCGCGGCTATCGACCTGCAACGGCGCTCCGATGGGGCGCCGTTTTTGCTGTGGCGTCGCGCGCTAGTCCTTTGCCGGATCGTCGATCCGGCGGCGCGTGATCGCCTCCTTCGCGCGGCCGACGCGCTCCATCAGCGCCGGCCCGCGCGACAGCGCGACGCCGACCGCCAGGATGTCGCCGATCGCGAGATGCGACATGCGCGACGTCATCGGCGAGAACACGTCGGTTTCCTCGGCGACGTTCGACGCGAGGCTCACCGTCGCCAGTTTCGCGAGCGGCGAATGGCTTTGCGTGATCGCGACGACCTTAGCGCCGCACGCGAGCGCCGAGCGCGCGGCGTCGACGATGTCGCGCGTGCGGCCGGTGTTCGAGATCGCGACCACGACGTCGTGCGGCCCGAGAAGCGCCGACGACATCGAGAACGTATGCGGGTCGGAATACGCGACGCTCGGCACGCCGAGCCGGAAGAACTTGTGCTGGATGTCCTGCGCGGCGATGCCCGAGCCGCCCGCGCCGTAGAACTCGATGCGCGACGCGTGCGACAGCAGCGCGATCGCGTCGGCGACGCTGCCGGCCGACAGGCTGTTGCGTACTTCGATCAGCGCGCCGATCGTGCGGTCGAACACCTTGCCGATGATGCCGGGCGCGGGCTCGTCGGGCTCCACGTCGCGATACACCGACGACACGCCCGGCGCGACGCTCTGCGCGAGCCGGATCTTGAATTCGCGAAAGCCGCTGCAGCCGAGCGCCTGACAGAAGCGCGCAATGGTCGGCTGGCTGACGCCCGCGCGGGTCGACAGCTCGGTCATCGCGAGGTCGAGCACCTCGCGCGGCGCGGCGAGGATGTAGTCGGCGAGCTTGCGCTCGGACGGGCGCAACTCGGGGCGGATCGCTTCGATGCGAGGCAGCATGGGACGGCGGAAAGGGAATCGGGTTCGGATGACGGAGTGTATCGCAATCGAATTGTAGAAAATCTACATGAAAATGCTAGGTGGTGGAGTGGGGTTTTGCGGGGGCGCGCTCAGTGAGAATTAGGGTTTTCACTGAGTAGTGCCTTGCTGGTATTGGGAATGGCGGTTGCGCGCAGGATCATGTGCATTGCATGCGTGTAGTTTTTCTACTAGACTTCCTTCGTTCGACGCAACTCGATCGTCCCCACGATTCCAACCGCCGGTGTCGTCCGGCATACAGGAGCGCCCAGCATGACGTCGCTGCATCCCACCCTGGCGAAAGTCACCGATCGCGTGATCGCCCGCAGCCAATCGACCCGTTCGGCCTATCTGCAGCGCATCGACCGCGCGCAAGGCAAGTTCCCGGCGCGCGGCGCGCTGTCGTGCGCGAACCTCGCGCACGGCTTCGCCGGTCTCGAAGGCAGGGACAAGTTCCAGATCAAGGCGATCCGCGAGCCCAACATCGGCATCGTGTCCTCGTACAACGAGATGCTGTCCGCGCACGCGCCGTACAAGGATTTTCCCGACATCATCAAGGCCGCCGCACGCGAGAACGGCGGCGTCGCGCAATTCGCGGGCGGCGTGCCGGCGATGTGCGACGGCATCACGCAGGGCAACGCCGGGATGGAGCTGTCGCTGTTCTCGCGCGAGGCGATCGCGATGGGCACCGCGATCGCGCTGACGCACAACATGTTCGATGCCGCGCTGTGTCTCGGCATCTGCGACAAGATCGTGCCGGGCCTGCTGATCGGCGCGCTGCAGTTCGGCCACCTGCCGACCATCTTCGTGCCGGCCGGCCCGATGACGAGCGGCCTGTCGAACGACGACAAGGCGAAGATCCGCCAGCAGTTCGCGACCGGCCAGGTCGGCCGCGACGCGCTGCTCGAAGCCGAGTCGGCCGCGTATCACGGTCACGGCACCTGCACGTTCTACGGCACCGCGAACAGCAACCAGATGCTGATGGAGCTGATGGGCCTGCACCTGCCGGGCTCGGCCTTCGTTCACCCGCACACGCCGCTGCGCGACGCGCTGACCGCGCAGGCCGCGCGCCGCGTGCTCGACCTGACGGTCGAGCGCGGCCAGTACACGCCGATCGGCCACGTGATCGACGAGAAGGCGATCGTCAACGGGATCGTCGCGCTGCTCGCGACCGGCGGCTCGACCAACCACACGCTGCACCTCGTCGCGATCGCGCGCGCGGCCGGCATCCTGATCGACTGGAACGATTTCGACGAGCTGTCGGCGGTCGTGCCGCTGCTCGCGAAGATCTATCCGAACGGCAAGGCCGACGTAAACCATTTCCACGCGGCCGGCGGCGTCGCGTTCCTGGTGCGCAACCTGCTCGAAGGCGGTCTGCTGCACGAAGACGTGACGACGGTCGCCGGCAAGGGCCTGTCGCACTACACGCAGGAGCCGAAGCTGATCGACGGCAAGCTGACGTGGGTCGACGGCACCGCCGAGAGCCACGACACGAAGGTGCTGCGCAGCATTCGCGAGCCGTTCCAGCCGGACGGCGGCCTGCGGCTGATGCAGGGCCGGCTCGGCCGCGGCGTGATCAAGATTTCGGCGGTCGCGCCCGAGCATCGCAAGGTGAAGGCGCCCGCGATCGTGTTCGATTCGCAGGAAGCCGTGCAGGCGGCGTTCGATCGCGGCGAGCTCAAGCGCGATTTCGTCGCCGTCGTGCGGTTCCAGGGCGCGCGTGCGAACGGGATGCCCGAGCTGCATCGTTTGACGCCGCTGCTCGGCGTGCTGCAGGATCAGGGCTTCCATGTCGCGCTCGTCACCGACGGCCGCATGTCGGGGGCGTCGGGCAAGGTGCCGGCGGTGATTCACGTGTCGCCGGAAGCGCTGCTCGCCGGCCCGCTCGGCAAGGTGAAGACGGGCGACACGCTCGTGATCGACGCGGAAGCCGGCGTCCTCGACATCGAGATCGACGACGCCGAATGGCAAGTGCGCCCGGTGGCGCAGCCGCTGCACCAGGCCGACAACGAAACGGGTTTCGGGCGCGAACTGTTCGGCGTGTTCCGCGCGGCGGCCGCGCCGGCCGAGCAGGGCGCATCGGTTTTCGGGACGCTGGTCGGCGAAACCGCCGCACACGTCGCTGCATGAATTTCAAGGAGCTCCATCAATGAAGACGATTGCTGAAATCGTGAAGCTGGGCCCGGTGATTCCGGTGCTCGCATTCGACTCGGTCGAGCAGGGCGAACACGTGTCGCGCGCGTTGCACGCGGGCGGCGTCAAGGTGCTCGAAATCACGCTGCGCACGCCGGCCGGCATCGAGGCGATCCAGCGCGCGAGCCAGCTGGCGGACGACATCGTCGTCGGCGTCGGCACCATCACGAAGCCCGAGCACTGCGCGCAGGCGAAGCGCGCGGGCGCGAAGTTCGGCGTGTCGCCGGGCCTGACGAAGGACCTGCACCTCGCGTCGCTCGACGCCGGCCTGCCGCTGCTGCCGGGCGTGATGACGCCGAGCGACATCATCCAGGCGCTCGAATTCGGCTACGAGACCGTGAAGTTCTTCCCCGCGCAGCAGGCCGGCGGCGTGCCGATGCTGCAGGCGTTCCACGGCCCGTTCCCGGCGCTGAAGTTCTGCCCGACCGGCGGCATCACGGTCGAAACCGCGCCGAACTTCCTGAAGCTGCCGAACGTCGTGTGCGTCGGCGGCTCGTGGCTCACGCCGAAGGCCGCGCTCGCCGCGCAGGACTGGGCCGAAGTCACGCGTCTCGCGCAAGCCGCGAGCCAGCTGCCGCGTTGATGCTTGTACACAATGACATCCGAACCCTCGGGAAACGGGCGCTTAGTGCTTGTTTTTCCGAGGGTTTTTGCTGATGGAACCGGTTCTATCCGCGGGCCGCAAAGATAAGTAAAATTCAGCGTCCTGACCGGGTGGGTACCCCCGGTGTTTCGGAGACCTGCATAGCCGGGCATACTCGCAACCACTCGCCCGGTTTCGAACAATCCTAGGAGGAGTGCCACATGGGGGCTGTCCAAGGCAGCATGCTGCTCGTTTTCACGCTGATCGCGATTGCCGCGTTGATCCTGATGATCGCGCGCTTCAAGATCTACCCGTTCCTGGTGCTGATCATCGTTTCGCTGGGCCTCGGTCTCGCCGTCGGGATGCCGATGGACAAGATCGTCAAGTCGTTCGAAACGGGCACGGGCGGCACGCTCGGTCACATTGCGATCGTCGTCGGTCTCGGCACGATGCTCGGCAAGATGATGGCCGAATCGGGCGGCGCCGAACGGATCGCGACCACGCTGATCGACTGGTTCGGTGAAAAGAACATTCACTGGGCGATGATGTTCGTCGCGATCATCGTCGGCCTGCCGGTGTTCTTCGAAGTCGGCTTCGTGCTGCTGATTCCGATCGCGTTCAACGTCGCGAAGCGTACCGGCAAGTCGCTGCTGGTCGTCGGGCTGCCGATGGTGGCCGGCCTGTCGGTCGTGCACGGGCTGATCCCGCCGCACCCGGCCGCGCTGCTGGCCGTTCAGCAATACGGCGCCGACATCGGCAAGACGATCGCGTTCGGTTTGATCGTCGGCGTGCCGACCGCGATCATCGCTGGCCCGCTGTTCGCGCTGACGATCTCGAAGTTCGTGAAGCTGCCGGACAACAATCCGCTCGCCGCGCAGTTCGTCGATACGCGCGCCGATGGCGACAATCGCGAGCTGCCGGGCTTCGGCCTCACGCTGTTCACGATCCTGCTGCCCGTGGTGCTGATGCTCGTCGGCAGCTGGGCCGATCTCGTGTTCGCGCCGAAGTCGCTGCCGAATAACCTGCTGCGCTTTGCCGGCAACTCCGACGTCGCGCTGCTGATCGCCGTGCTGGTGAGCTTCTTCACGTTCGGCAAGCTGCAGGGCTTCAACCGCGACCAGATCCAGAAGTTCTGCAGCGAGTGTCTCGCGCCGATCGCCGGCATCACGCTGATCGTCGGCGCGGGCGGCGGCTTCGGCGGCGTGCTGCGCGACAGCGGTATCTCGCAGCAGATCGTCGAGACGGCGAAGCACGCGCATCTGTCGCCGCTGCTGCTCGGCTGGTTCGTCGCGGCGCTGATGCGTCTCGCGACGGGTTCGGCAACCGTCGCGATGACGACGGCGTGCGGCATCGTCGCGCCGATCGCCGCGGCGGCCGGTACGACGGTCAGCCCGGAGCTGCTGGTGCTCGCGACGGGCTCGGGCTCGCTGATCTTCTCGCACGTGAACGACGGCGGCTTCTGGCTGATCAAGGAATACTTCGGGATGACGGTCGGTCAGACGTTCAAGACCTGGTCGTTGCTCGAAACCATCATCTCCGTGCTTGGCCTGGGCTTCACGCTGGCGCTCAGCATGGTTCTGTAACAAGGGGTAGTCAATGATTCTGATCGCAATGGGCGTGTCGGGCGCGGGCAAGTCGCGAATCGGCGAAATGCTGGCGGAACGCCTGTCGTGCAGCTATACCGACGGCGACGCGTTTCACAGCGCCGCCAACAAGGAAAAGATGCACCACGGCATTCCGCTGACCGACGACGACCGTTGGCCGTGGCTGCGCGCCATTCGGGCGGCCATCGAAGAAAAGCAGCGCGCGGGCGAGACGGCCGTGTTCACGTGCTCGTCGCTGAAGCGCTCGTATCGCGACGTGCTGCGCGGCACCGACGCCGACGTGCGGTTCGTGTATCTGAAGGGCTCGTTCGACGTGTTGCGCGAGCGCCTGAAGACGCGCACCGGCCACTTCTTCGATCCGTCGCTGCTGAAGAGCCAGCTCGAGACGCTCGAGGAACCGGGCGCGGACGAAGCGATCGAGGTCAGCATCGAATTGACGCCCGAACAGATCGTCGACGAAGTGATGGTGAAGATCGGCCTCGCGCAGCAGCACTGAGCTGCCGCTCGAGCCGGGACGGACGATTCCGTTCCGACCGTCTGAAAAGCAAAAAGCCCGATGCGAAGCAGTTCGCATCGGGCTTTTTTGCGTCAGCCGACGGTCGCGCTTATGCGATCCGCTTCGCGAGCTCGACGGCCTTGCCGATGTACGACGCGGGCGTCATCGCGAGCAGGCGATCCTTCGCGTCCTGCGGGATCGCGAGCGTGGCGACGAATTCCTGCAGCGCTTCGCGCGTGATGCCCTTGCCGCGCGTGAGCTCCTTCAGCTGCTCGTACGGATTCTCGATGCCGTAGCGGCGCATCACCGTCTGCACCGGCTCCGCGAGCACTTCCCAGCAGTTGTCGAGGTCGTCGTGCAGGCGCTGCGGGTTCACTTCGAGCTTGTCGAGGCCGCGGATCAGCGAGTCGTACGCGAGCAGCGAGTAGCCGAGCGCGACGCCCATGTTGCGCAGCACCGTCGAGTCGGTCAGGTCGCGCTGCCAGCGCGACACCGGCAGCTTGTCGGCGAGGTGGCGCAGCGTCGCGTTCGCGAGGCCGAGGTTGCCTTCCGAGTTCTCGAAGTCGATCGGGTTGACCTTGTGCGGCATCGTCGACGAGCCGATCTCGCCGGCCTTCGTCTTCTGCTTGAAGTAGCCGACCGAGATGTAGCCCCACACGTCGCGGTCGAGGTCGAGCAGGATCGTGTTGGCGCGCGCGACCGCGTCGAACAGCTCGGCCATGTAGTCGTGCGGCTCGATCTGGATCGTGTACGGGTTGAAAGTGAGCTTCAGGCGGTTTTCGATCACGTCGCGCGAGAACGCTTCCCAGTCGAATTCCGGATACGCCGACAGATGCGCGTTGAAGTTGCCGACCGCGCCGTTCATCTTGCCGAGGATCTCGACCTTCTCGATGCGCGCGATCGCGCGGCCCAGGCGGGCGGCGACGTTCGCGAGTTCCTTGCCGAGCGTCGTCGGGCTGGCCGGCTGGCCGTGCGTGCGCGACAGCATCGGCTGATCGGCCAGGGCGTGCGCGAGCGCGACGAGACGCTGGTGGACGGTGCGCAGCGCCGGCACGATCACGTGCTCGCGCGCGCCGGCGAGCATCATCCCGTGCGACGTGTTGTTGATGTCCTCGGACGTGCAGGCGAAGTGGATGAACTCGCTCGCCTTCTCGAGCTCGGCCTGGCCCTTCACCGATTCCTTCAGCCAGTATTCGACGGCCTTCACGTCGTGGTTCGTCACGCGCTCGATGTCCTTGATGCGGGCGGCGTCGTGCGCGGTGAAGCGCTCGGCGAGCTGCAGCAGGAATTGCTCGGACGCGTCGGAGAAGCGCGGAATTTCGGCGAAGCCGGCGCGCGACAGCGCGATCAGCCAGTGCACCTCGACGGTGACGCGGTGGCGCATGAACGCGGCTTCGGAGAGCCAGTCGCGCAGCGCTTCGGTCTTGCTGGCGTAGCGGCCGTCGATGGGCGAGAGCGCGGTGAGGGCGAAAAGCGTATCGGGACGAGTGTCGGACAT
>NZ_PQMX01000112.1:0-13880 GCF_004368385.1 Burkholderia sp. B10
TCCTGCACAGTTCCTTGACCGGCATACCGGCCTCGGCTTCCTTCAGAAACCCGATGATTTGCTGTTCCGTAAAGCGCTTCTTCATGTTCGTCTTCTTCTCCGAAAACGAACTTTACTAGACTCCGGCTGGCCCTGTTTGCAGGGGGCAGGTCAGCAGCTGCCAGCAAGCGAATCTGGATCAGCGCTCGATGGGTCGCTATCAACTCGGCCTGCTGCTTTTTATTCACCTGTTTTCCCGTATTGCCCGCGCATCGAGCGCGAGCGTTTTCGTCACGATGTTTTCCGATTTTCCTTGGTGTCGGCCGGGCCGACACTTACCCTTGCTGTCTAGTCGGCTCTATCCAATGCCGCGCACGAGCTAATTCACCAACGTTTGATCGCACGTAGGTTCGAAGGCTCCCGACTGGATCGGCATCGTCCCACGCCGAAAGCTCTTGTCGAAATGGCAATCTGTCATCGCTATCGACGCTCGGCCTCCAAAGCTTAGGCTGCGCTCCCGAGTGAGCCTCTGTTACTTCGATTTTCGCCACAGCGTATCCCGGCCCAAGATGCACAACGATGGACTTCAATCGTCCCGACACCGCCAAGATTTGAGCCAGGACTAGATCGAGTTGGTAACCGGCCAACTCGGAAATCGGCACGAGCTTCGAATTTTCGATCGGCGGCCCGCCTGCAATGGCTTCCCAATGTAGCGGATGTGATACCGCTACGTGGTAATCCATATTGCTACTCTTGTCGGTCATATATGCCTCTTTTATTCCGCAAAGACTTCCTGCAAGGTCCGCAGGGTATCCAACAACGTTTTATCGGCAACTGCACCCTCTTTCTTAACCAAGCGCACCTTGTCCACTGCGCGAATCTGATCCAGAAGGATCAAACCATGTTTGCGCTTGAACGTAACCGGAATCCGAAACGGCACTGGACGCCCCTTGGAAGTCATCGGCGCGACGATGACAGTGCGCAAGTGGTCGTGCATTTCGGGAGGTGAAACGACCACACAGGGGCGCGTCTTTTGAATCTCGCTACCAAGCGTCGGATCGAGTGCGACCAACCAGACTTCCCCGCGCATCACCATGCAAGCTCCGCGTCATCGGCGTTCGAAAACTCGCCCATAACCAGCGCATCGTCGCCGCTCTCGGCCAGAGCCTTGCTTGCTTCCGCCCACCCCTCACGGGCTTTGTGCTTCGGGCGGCGCAGAACAATCGCGTCGTTCTCGACCTCCATTTCCACTTCGCTCTCCAGCCCGAGTTGCGCAAGGACGGGCTTCGGAATCAGCACGCCCTGCGAGTTGCCCATTCTGCGAATCGTCGTCTTCATGACATACCCCTAAAGTAATAACAATGTTACACCGTGCGTTCGCAGCAGTCAACACAATGTTATTACAGTGGGCGTACGTTGCCCCGTCCGCCACACAGCGCCGCGATGGCGTGTGGAGCGGCCCCACGTATCAGAGGACACGAGGACTCTCTTAAAATAAGGGATAGTCTTGTGCCTATCAGTAAGCCTAGTCATTACGTGGAAAGCATCGAAATTCTGACCGAGCCGGAGCGCCGTCGTCGGCGCACGGCGCAAGAAAAAATCGCCATCGTGCAGGAAACATTGGAGCCGGGAGCGTCGGTGTCGGCCGTTGCACGTCGGCACGGCGTCAACGCCAACCAAGTGTTCGGCTGGCGCAAGCAATACCAGGAAGGCAGTCTGGCGGCGGTGAAGGCAGGCGAAACCGTTGTGCCGGCATCTGAGCTGGCCGCCGCCATCAAGGAACTGCAACGGCTACTCGGGAAGAAGACGCTGGAGGTCGAAATCCTGAAAGAAGCCGTGGAATGGGGCCGTTCATAAAACCTGATTGCGCGCTCGCCCTTGCTGCCGGGGGACGACCGATGAAGACGGTCTGCGAAGTTCTCGGCGTGGCGCGCTCTGCCGTGGCGGTGAAGCGAGTTCGCTCGTCCGACTGGCGCGATGGTCGCCGTGCCCGCGTGACCAACGATGCCGGGCTGGTCGAGGAGATTCAGGCCCATGTGGCGCACCTTCCCACCTACGGCTACCGCCGTGTCTGGGCGCTGCTGCGCCGCAGTCGGGAGCAGAGCGGTGCGCCGTGCATCAACGTCAAGCGCGTGTATCGGGTCATGCGGGAGCATCAGTTGCTACTGCGCCGCCCCGGCGTGCGGCAAGACAAGCGGCGGCATGACGGTCGCGTTGCCGTGGACCGCAGCAACACCCGCTGGTGCTCCGATGGCTTCGAGTTCCGGTGCGACGATGGTACGCCGCTGCGCGTGACGTTTGCGCTGGACTGCTGCGACCGCGAGGCGATTAGCTGGGCAGCAACGACCGGCGGGCATAGCGGTGATGTGGTGCGCGACGTGATGCTGGCCGCCGTCGAACAGCGCTTCGGCACCACGCAGGCCGCGCAGTCCATCGAATGGCTGACGGACAACGGCTCGGCCTACATCGACCACCGCACGCGCAGCTTCGCTCGCGAACTGGGTCTTGAGCCGCTGACCACACCGGTCCGTTCGCCGCAGAGCAATGGCATGGCGGAATCGTTCGTGAAGACCATGAAGCACAATTACGTCGCCTATATGGACAAGCCCGACGCACCAACGGCGCTCTCGCGTCTGGCTATCGCGTTCGAACACTACAATGAGCGCCACCCGCACAAAGCCCTGAAATACCGCTCGCCTCGCGAGTTCAGGCGTAATGCGGTGTCATCAACCTAACGGTGTCCGTGTGTCCTCAGTTACAGGGGCAACTCCAGCGAGGCCGTTGACGCGCACGTTGCAGAACTGGTTTGTCGTGGCGTCGATCAAGCGTTTATGGACGAGTATTTCGCGTCCCTGAACGCGTTGTTGCCAGTACACCTGCGGTCAACGGACGCCTCCTCCTGACACGGGGCGAGGTGCTGAGGCGTCTTGCTCGTGAGTCGAACGCAGGTATTCCGCAATTTCTCGAGCCGTGTCACGTGCACTGCGCATCACACCAATGAGCGTGGCCGAAGCAGCACCGCACCATTCGCCATAGCCGACCAGCCACAAGCGCGGCTCGTCTTTGGCGCGCGTTCCATCCGTCCTCACCAGCCCATCAGCGTCGCGGATCTGCAGTGCATCGAGATGGCCAAGCGAGGGACGGAAACCAGTGCACCAGATCACGGCGTCGACGTGGGAGCGTGAACCATCTGCCCATACGACTCCGTCTGCATCGAAGTGCGAGAACGGCCGCACAGTGTGCAGCACGCCTCGCGTACGTGCGTCTCGTACCGGTGGCACCATGACGACATCGCCCAAGCCGCCCACCGGAACCCCCGTCGCCTGACCGTCACGGAGTGCTTTCCATTTGGCGGTCGCGCGTTCGAACAGGATCCGGCCGTCGACATCATCGGGCAGAAACACCGGCTCGTGCAATGTCACCCATGTGGCGCTGCACACCGTCGATACCTCCGCCAGGATTTGCGCACCGGAGTTGCCGCCGCCGACGACCAGCACGGCAAGTCCGCTTAAATCGTCCGGATTGCGATACTGCGCCGAATGAATCTGGCGACCGCGAAACATTTCGCGTCCGGGATAGTCCGGGATATAGGGGGCGCTCCAGGTGCCGGTCGCGCTCACGACTGCTTGGGCCAGCCACTCACCGCGATCCGTGGTGACAAGCAAACCCTCGCTGGTGCGAGAAACGGCTTCGACATGAACGGGGCGCTGAACCGGGAGGTGGTAACGACGCTCGTAATTCGCCAGATAGTCGACGACGTGGTTGCGCGACGGGTACGTGCTATGCGAGATCGGCATCTGCCAGCCCGGAAGTGAACTCCATTCCGCTGGCGAGAACAGGTGCAGGGACTCCCACGTATGTCGCCAAGCGCCGCCGGGTGCGCTCTGGTCATCTAGCACGACGTAGTCGATCCCCGCGCGGCGCAGGAAGTATGCGGTGGCGAGTCCGGCTTGACCGCCACCGATCACCACGACGTCAACGTACATTCGCATGTGTTTCCTTCCTATTTTCTAGCTCGGATCCTGCGTGCTACCGTGGGCATTGAGCATCAATGCCGCAATCAGCCCCGCCCTTCACTAGCAGCGCTTCCGGGATCACCTCGTAGCTCGCGCCTTCGACCTCCACAGTGCGGCATTCCGCATCGCCGCAGACTGCGCAGCAACGGCTACTGCCGACTGTGCCGTTCAGCCATGCCTCCATCGGCTTTCCGGCGATCCAGATACGATTGGACTCCGCAGGGTTGGTCTTGAAGGCCGCTTCGTCGATCTCACGCGTTTCCAGGACGGGTTCGATGCCGACCGGCGCCAGGATCTCGCGGAGTTGTCGGGTTGCCCAGTTCACTTCGTCGCCGGTGCCGGCGCAACGCGGGCAGGTCTTGCCGCTGGTGACGAGTCGTTGCCACAGAATCGGAAGCGCTTTCATCGCGTTGCTCCTTCGGGATGCTACGTGATTACCCGTTCCAGGTCGGCTGCCCCGACCGGGGCCTCGGCGAGCCACGGGATCAGCGCGGTTCGCGGCGCCAGGTTGTCCGCTACTCGGCGCACGAACGGCACCTCGTACGTACCGCGCTGACATAGCAGTGGATCGGCCGTGCCACCGGCCAGCAGCGACTGGTTGATGACCCACGCGTACGGCGCAATACCTGCGCGCGCACGGTCGGCGCTCAGGCGTTCCGCTTCGTGAACCGGGGTGGCTTCCGGCAGCGTGACAATCAGGATTCGGGTGTAGTCCGGATCCCGCAAGCGGGGCAGCAACTGACGAAACGGCTCCGGCATGTCGCCCTGCGTGCGCATCACTCGCGGTGATAGGCCTCGGCCGCATCGAGCAGCAGAATGGTGTGGCCGGCCGCGTCACGCGCTTCTTGCCCGCACTTTCCGCTTCCGCAAAGATCATTTGCCGTTTCATCGTCGTGGACTCGTTCCGTGAACTTTGTTCTACAACGTCCTCGGCTGCGTCAGCGATGACCACCGAGGCGGAGAAATCAGTGTTTCCCTATGACTTGGGTAGCCAACGTCCAATGCGACCTGGGTCACAGGGTGCCCTCCACTCAAACGCTCGATGGCTGTGAGCAGGCAGACCTGCTGGCGCCACTCGGCAAAGCTCACTCCGGTCTGCGCACGGAAAAGCCGGGTATCCGTGCGTCAGGTCTCGCAGACAATGGCCGAAAGCATCATTGGTATGACTTGCTGAACGACTGCCGTGCTGCCTGCTTGCCGTAATTGTGCTTCGACAGACTCGCTCGAACCGAACACCACCGCGCCATAGATGGGACTCGAAGAAGTCTTACCATTCCCGTGTCTGAAGGTCGGGTCGCCAGGTTGGTATCCGAATACTGCGCGAACGCGTAGGCCATATACAGTTAGATTCGTCCCGTGCGTGGGGCGAAACGCATTGACTGAGTTCGCCTCGACGCGAATCGGGGTGGGGTCGATCAAATGACTATTGATGAGATTGGCGATAAACGTGTGCGCATTGGATTTGCAGGCAAACTGCTCATCAATCGTGCTCGCGAACCCTGACGTCGGGAAAACTCCGGCGCTCAGTACGACGGCCGAAATCAAGTGGATGAGAAGGGAGTTTTTCATGGCGTCAACGGGAAAAACATTCGGCTTGATACCGGAACTTCGCAACGCGTATAAATTACCACATACGTTGATGAAATAATGCCGCGTTCTTCGCTGTATTGCATTTCGTTTCTTGAAAAAATCCGAACTGGCGGGTCACCCAAGGAAACACTGATTTATCCGTCTCGGTGGTCATCGCTGACGCAGCCGAGGACGTTGTAGAACATAGTTCACGGAACGAGTCCATGACGATGAAACGGCAAATGAGCTTTGCGGAAGCGGAAAGTGTGGCCAGCGGCGTCAGCGTTTCCTGGACGAGATGGAGAAGCTGGTGCCGTGGTCGCGGTTGCTGACGGCAATCGAGCCGTATTACCCAAAAGGAGCGCGCGGGCGCCCGCCGATCGGTCTGGAGCGGATGCTTCGAATCTACTTCCTGCAGCAGTGGTACAGCCTGTCGGACGAAGGGCTGGAGGATGCGCTGTACGACAGCATCGCGATGCGGGCGCTTGCCGGGATTGATCTGGCCATCGAGAACGTGCCGGATGCAACCACGCTGCTGAAGTTCCGGCGCCTGCTTCTCGAACATGACCTGACGCGCAAGCTGTTCGACGAGATTGGCGTCTCGTTGTGCGAACGCGGGCTGATGATGAAGGAAGGCACGCTGGTCGATGCAACGATCATCGAAGCGCCGCCGTCGACCAAGAACGACGAGAAGTGTCGCGATCCGGACATGCACCAAACGAAGAAAGGCAACGAGTGGTACTTCGGCGTGAAGGCGCACATCGGCGTCGATGCCAATTCGGGGCTGGTTCACAGCGTGGTCGGCACATCCGCCAACGTGTCGGATGTTTCGCAAGCGCACGCGCTGTTGCACGGCCACGAGCAATAAGCATTCGGCGATGCGGGCTACATCGGCGTGGACAAGCGCGATGAAATGAAGAGCAAGTCGGTGAAGTGGCGCGTGGGGGCCAAGCGAGCAAAAATCAAGGCGATGCGCGACGGTGCGCTGAAGGATCTGGTAATCGCACTGGAGCGAACCAAGGCGCAAATCCGCGCGCGGGTCGAGCATCCGTTTCATGTCGTCAAGAACCTGTTCCGTCATCGCAAGGTGCGCTACAAGGGGCTGTTCAAGAACACCGCGCAACTGTTCAGTCTGTTCGTCTTGGCGAATCTTGTGATCGCGCGAAACCGGCTGCGGTCGATTCATGGGGGCAATCCGTCATGCATGTGAGAAATGCGGGAAATTAAGCACATCTTCGGGTCAAACTTCTCCGAACGGGCGACGCTTCGCTTCGGCATGCAGCCATGCCACGCCTGCGTTACCGACAACCTCGCGTGATCGTCTATTAATCAGTGTTTCCCTAAACGGTGCGTGAATGTAGTTAAGACTCCGGCCGTTCTATCTTTTCAAACCGCCGAAGCCAATCTGCCATTAATCCCATGCCGAAGCAAGCCGATTTATTTCTCGATGCATCAGGGATTGGTTCCCATCGACCGGTTCAACGGAAACCACGATTGGCAGGCGCATGCGCCCCCCAACCGTCCATCAAAGATCTCGACGCGTCACAAACTAGAATGACTGCCAGCTCGCAGCGCTTTCATTGGCAACGACTGCGGCCTCGGTTTTGCGTTGAACCGTCTTTCGCACAGCCGGCTTCGGGCGCGGCTGGACCTCTGCCGCGCGCTCCGTTGGGCTGGCCGCGACCGCCATCCCGTCCGGCAGGCGGAAGATCGAAACCAGTTCGCGCAACGCGTTCGACTGTGATGCCATCGACTGCGCCGCAGCGGATGCCTCCTCCACGAGCGCGGCGTTCTGTTGCGTGACCTCGTCCATCTGCACGACCGCCTGGTTGACCTGCTCGATGCCGGTATGCTGCTCGACCGACGCCGACGCAATTTCGCCCATGAGGTCGGTGACGCGCTTTACCGCGACGACGACCTCGTTCATCGTGGCGCCGGCGTTGTCGACGAGAGACGTGCCGGCCTCCACTTTGGCCACCGACTGACTGATCAGCTCCTTGATCTCCTTGGCCGCCGAAGCGCTTCGCTGCGCAAGCGCGCGCACTTCGCTCGCCACCACGGCGAAGCCGCGACCTTGCTCGCCGGCCCGGGCTGCCTCAACGGCCGCGTTCAGTGCGAGGATGTTCGTCTGGAAGGCGATGCCCTCGATGACGGCGATAATTTCAGCGACCTTTGCCGAGCTGTCGGAAATGTCGTGCATCGTGTCGACGACCTTCGCCACCACCTGCCCGCCTCGGACCGCGACCTCAGAAGCATTGCCGGCAAGCGTGTTCCCCTGCCGCGCGTTTTCCGTGTTCTGTTTGACCGTCGCCGTCAACTGCTCCATGCTGGCCGCAGTTTCCTCGAGCGAGGCCGCCTGCTCCTCGGTACGCTGGCTGAGATCGGTGTTGCCGGCAGCAATCTGCGCCGAGCCCGACGCGATGCTTTCGCTGCTCGAGCGCACGCGACTCACCACGTCCAGCAGCCGCGCATTCATATTCCTCATCGCGAGCAGAAGCTGACTCGTCTCGTCGCGACCGGATACTTCGATATTGGACGTCAGATCGCCGCGCGCGACCGTCTCCGCGATGCCGACTGCGCGACCGAGCGGTGTGACGATGGAACGGGTAATCAACCATGCGACAGCGACCGACAGCAGCAGCGCCGTGCCGCACAACACACCGGTCAACAGGAGCGTCGAGTGATAGTTGGTTGCCGCTTCGGCCGTCGCGACGCCAGCGCCCGCGCGATTCAACTTTACTTCTTGCTCGATCAGATCTAGCGCCTGCGCGAACAACGTTGCAGCCTCACCCGTTGCGAGCGATCTGGCCGCAGCCAATCCGGCATCGCCCGCTTCCGACAGCGTCAGAAGTTTAGCGTCGGATGCCAGGAATGCGTCCCAGGCCCTACTCAGATTGTCGAAACGTTGCCGCTCCTCAGGCGAAGACACGCGCTTCTCATAACTTGCCATCGCGACTTTCACGGATGCCAACGTTGCATCATGCTGACTACGCTGGCTGTTCTTCGCCGAAGCCTCACTTTCCAGCACCGATCGGAGGCTGGCGCGTCGGACACCGTTGGCGAGCGCCCGGATTTCGCCCAATGTCTGAACGCTGACGAGCCAGTTGTCGGCGATCTCCCGGGTGCCCTCATAAATTCGTGACGCCTGCAACGCGGCGAGTCCGCCCGTCACCATCAGTAGCAACAACGTGATGCCAAAACCCACTCTGAGGCGAGTTCCAATGCGCAGGTTAACTAAATACCTCATAAGTACATCTCCAGTTTGACATTCCATATAACGACTCGCGCTCACCAATCTGACCAGTGATCAGGCGCAAAATCGACGCATCCGATCGCCATCAAAATCACTGCAGTTGCGCCCGGTATTCCGGGTCGCCTGGCGACTTCCTTCGACCGGCGATGGGTCCGCGAGACGCATTCGGCACGCAGCCTTGCCAGGCAAAGGAAGCGCCATCGGCTATCTCTGTCCTTGCCCCTCCGATGTGGAATTCCGTCCGCGCTCGAATATCTCGGCAGCGCCGAGCAGCTCTCCGAGCTTGCCGGACCGCCCGGTAAGGGCCGCTTTCATACCGAGCTCGAGCGGCAGTTCCTCTGCGAACTCATCCTGTTGCCGGCCGTAGACGACATGCAATAGCGAAAGCATGCCGGTCAGGTACGCGGTCTGTGCGAAGGCCGTCTCGTTCGGGGACTCGAAGAGCGCGACGTCCAGCATGAAGGAAGCACGTTGTCTGGCTAGCGCGATCAGCGGATCTCGACAGACCGTCTCGGGATCGGGATGGTTGTAGAGCAGCAGGCTGCACCACTGGAATAGCCGTGTAGTGCCAATCGCAGCGAGTGCGTGATGCAGCGAAGCGATGGCCGTGCGCTTCGGGTTCACGTTGCCGGAGCAGTTGGCGAGGCGCAGAACCTGCGCCACCAGCACCGGCATGTCGGATAGCGCGTGAATGACGCGATGATCGCCAGCGTCTTCGATCAGCAGGTTGAGCAGATTCAACAACTGTCCCAGATCAGGTACCAGACGGCGTGCTTCCATCACCTGCGGCCTGCTGAAGTAAAAGCCCTGAACCATGTCGCAGCCGCTGCCAATTGCAGCATGCCACTGCTCGTGGCTATCGATCTTCTCGGCAACCACGATCTTGCCGGCGCGTTTCAAATCGCCCACCATCGCGCGCGCGCTCGGCGCGTCGAATGCCGGCCACTCGAGCTTGACGATGTCGACTGCCGGTAGAAACGCCACGATGTCCGGCGTGAGCTTCGCGACATCGTCGAGTGCCACGCGAAAGCCGGCTGCGCGCAATGCATTGCAGCGCTTTTTCAGCGACTCGTCGAGCTCACACGATTCGAGGACTTCGAGCACGAATCGCGGACCGGTCAAGATCTGGGGCACATCGGAGTGCAGGAAATGCGACGTGCAATTCAGGTATCCGTCGAGGCCAGCGAGCACCGTATCGAGGCCCAACGCACCCACGGTACGCTCGACGACATGTGCGGTGCTGCCGAAGCCGTCGACGATTTCGGCGGTGGCAGTGTGGCCGTTCCTGAACAGCAGCTCGTAGGCGACGGTCCGGCCGTCCCGGTCGACGATAGGCTGGCGTGCGACGAACGTCGACGCACCCTGATTTAATACCCGTTGCCAAGCCTCCATCATTCCCTGATTCCCCGTTTTTTTGTCTCTTGTTGCTGTCGCTAGATGCGCTGCGCGGTTCCTACAACGTAACCGAGCCGATGGCCGGTTCGAAGCGTTACGGCACGCACCACATGTACGAAATATTTTGGACCGCCGCCAGTTGCCGGGCATCCAGGCACAAGCCGTCCGTGCTCCTCGAGCGACTTACTCGCGCAGACGAAAGGAGGCGATCGTCGCCGCTTCCGTCAACTGCATAAGACGACCGCCGAAGCGCCGCCCTTACGGTTTCTTTGGGCGTATCGCGCGCCGGCGTCCCTCCATCCTCCACATCGGCCCGATTCCCGTCCCCATCGCATCAGATGCCGACAGCCATGGACGTCATGCTCTTCTTCCGCGCGACTACTATGTCGGCAAATTGCAAGTTAACTGTAATTTATGCGTTTGCCAACGGGGAGATTTTTCGCAACATGAGGGAGTATTTCGGCTGACTTGCGCTGCTGCGGACGCATCGCTATGCGAGCGGGCCGGGCGAGCTGATCCAAGCTGCGAGCCCGCTTCGAGCGGCGGCGCGATATTCATACTGCGTGGCTCACGCTTGCTGTCATCAGCATTTGCGCCCGCTTCGCGAATGCCTCGTGTAAGCGGATATTAATTTGATTAACGAAGCTCACTATGCCGACCGCGACAATGCACCTTTGCTAGAAACAGAAGGAATCCCGCTCTGCCCGCAAAAGCCACCGCCACCGCGCGATCGATCACCAGCGACACGACGTCTGCGGCACGGTCAAAGGCCCGTCCTGCGCGGCACAGAAACAACGAGTTTGATTACATCACCCAATCACGCGCGTCAATTAATATTCGACCATACATTTGACTCTAATCAATCCTGGTGCAGCTTTTGCTATGATGCGGCGCGGGCTCTGAAATATGCGCCCGTTTCCACTCCGCCTGGCAGATCAAAAAGAAATCGATGTCCCGAAATTTGAAGTTCGCAACCCGCAGCTTACGGGCGGCGGCGTCCATGGTTCTGACGCCCATTGGGGTTATCGGTTGCGCGGGGCTGCTGTGGCTGTGCACATGCGTGTTCTTTGCCGCGATGCTGCTCGCGGCTCGCGAAGACGCCTACGACAGCGAAGTGAGACACGCACGCCAACTGGGGACCGCGCTTGAGCGCGACATTCTGCGAAGCATCGAGCTTTACGAGCTGTCGCTGAGCGCCGCGGCACAGGGCGCCACAAATCCGCGCGTCATGTCGTTGCCCGTCGATCTTCGAAACCCGGTGCTCTTCGACCGAGCCGCCACGGCAAAATACCTTGGCCCGATTTCAGTGCTGGATACCAATGGGAAACTTCAGGTGAATTCCAGCAGCGCCCCGGCGAATAGAGTGGACTGGTCCGAATTGCCGCTTTTTCGGATCCACAAGGAAAAAATCGATTCCGGCTTGTATATCAGCTTGCCGTATCCGTCCGAATTTCCTCCGCATGAGAAAGTCATCGCACTGAGCCGCCGTATTAACGGACCGAACGGATCGTTGACTGGTGTCGTCGTCGGGCGATTGAGCATCGATTATTTCAATCATTTGTTTGACGGACTCTCGGTAGGACGTGACGAGACCATCTTCGTCATGACAACCAATGGCACGCTGATCACGCGCCTTCCATATAACCGTGACGTCGTCGGAAAGAATCTTCAGGGTTCCGCAGTTCTTTCCGGCCTGTTGCGCCGCTCGTCCGACGCTGTCTCCGGAATCTCGCGCATCGACGGCGTGCATCGACTGTATGTCTACAGGCGCCTCCCCGGATTGCCTTTCGTCATTGCAGTAGGCCCCGCCTGGGAGCTCGTATTCGCCGGCTGGCGCACCCGTGCCGAATGGCTTACCGGGTTCATGGCACTGTTCTCTGTCGTCATCTGGGCGGGCGCACTGTTGCTCGCTCGTGAGCTTCGCCGACGCCAGCGCGCCGAATGCGACCTGCAGAGACTGGCGCGTCGAGATGCGCTGACCGGGCTCGAGAACCGCGGAGCGTTCGACGAAACATTGCGTCAGGAATGGGCAAACACGCTGCGCACGGGAAGGCATCTATCACTTCTCTTCATCGACATCGACCAATTCAAGTCCTACAACGATCATTACGGCCACCAATCCGGCGATCGGGCGTTGAAGGCTGTCGCTCACTGCATATCCGCGTGCGTTTCCCGCCCGTCCGATCACGTGGCACGGTACGGCGGCGAGGAGTTTGTCGTGATTCTCCCGGAGACCGACGTCGAGGGCGCCGCTGCGGTCGCGGAGGAGATTCGCCAGGCGATCCATGACATGCATGTCGCCCATGTGAAAAGTCGCTTCGACTACGTCACGGCCAGCATTGGTGTCTCATCGTCTGCCCATCCTGCCGTCCACGACGGAGACGCGCTGATCCGGGTGGCTGACCTGGCGGCGTACGAAGCCAAATCCCAGGGAAGAAATCGCGTCTGCATCGCCGCCGAAGCGATCCCTTCGGCGCCCGCGGCGGCATTGAACTGACTGTTCCTCACTGAAGCACCCGCTGTCGCGTCAGCAGTACCACGTCCCGGCGACGTCTGGCGTTCGAGCTTCCTGGCAGTCAGATGACTACGGATGTGATCCTGAAGCGCGTGGGAAGACAGAGCGCCTGTGCTAGAAATTGACCAATGGAACAGCCAATTATGTTGACATTTGTCAAACTAAGCACCTACAGTTAAATCTCGGCATGTTTTATGCGGTGGCATGTTGGATATGCGAGTTCTATATATCAAGCCGAGGCCATAAGACGCCGTATTCCGCCATTACGCGATGGATATAGCTGACGTGTCGGGTTGCAACTCACGTCCGAGAAAACGCAACGAGGGTTGAGCATGAAGAAGGTACTTCTCGCGGAACGTCATGCGATTACGCGTGACGGCATTCGGTATATCCTTCAAGAAACTGGGGAGTACCAAGTCGCTCGCGAGTTGTCTGATGGCGACGCACTGATTGCGACAGTCCAAGATGAAACATTCGACATTGCGATCGTCGACCTCATTAGTATAGGTGCGCGCTCGATCGAATTGATCAGCCAAGTCGTATCCTACACCCCAATGATGCGAGTTCTTGCACTATGCAGCACGGCCGAGCCGACTTATGCAAAATCCGTGTTTAGTGCTGGGGCATCCGGCTTCGTCACGAAAGACAGCACGGCGGCCGAATTGGTCCGAGCGGTGCACTCGGTGCTCGCCGGGCATAGGTACATGAGCGCACAGGTCGCAGAGCGGATGGTCCGTACAATCGATATTCCTCCCGATGCGCAGTTGCACGCGCGCCTGACTGCCCGAGAGAATGCCGTACTCGAAGGACTAGCATGCGGCGACGGTATATCGGAAATTGCTAGCCGTCTCGGCATCAACGCAAAGACTGTCAGTACATATAAAGCACGCCTACTTAAAAAACTTGAACTCCGCACTGAAGCAGCATTGATTCGGTACGCAATCGAGCATCAAATTGTCGATCCAGACTGAGCGCATCGGTTTTTAGCCAGCCTTTCGGTTCGAAGCTCTCGATGACCTCGCGGTGTGAACCGCACCGAATTTTGTGGAGGCTCGGATTCTTGAGAGAATCGAGCCATGAACAAGAAGGCAACCAAGTTTTCCCCGGAAGTCCGGGAGCGCGCAGTGCGTCTGGTACGTGAGCAGCGTAGCGA
>NZ_PQMX01000113.1:0-13481 GCF_004368385.1 Burkholderia sp. B10
GCACCGGCGCGGCCGGCGGCGTCGGTACGACCGGCGTCGTCATCTTCATCGGTTCGCCTTGCGGCGTCGGCGCCGGCTCGGGCAGCGGCGCGACATGCTCCTTCTCCGCCGCTTTCACGGTCGCGCGATCGCGGCGGGCCGGATCGATCTTCAGGAAATGGTCGACCAGATTGAAAAAGCGTTCATAGAAGACGCCCGCCGGAATCGTCTCGCTCGCCGTTTTCACGAGCGCGTCGTCGCTCGAGCCGATCGGCAGCGACAGCGAGCCGAACACGCTCAGGCCGACGCTCGCCGACGTATTCGACTTCTTCAGCGTATAGCGGTCCTGCACCGCATTCACGTACGCGATGCTCGACGAGCCGTCGGCGTTCGCGTCCGCGCACACGACGTGAAACTCGATCACGACGTGCATGTCGTTGTTCGGCTGGAAGTTCTTGCTGCCGTCGACCGCATCGTTGCGCGACGACGACACCACGTAACCCTGGCTCAGCAGCGAGCGCCGTGCGGCCTCGCAGGCCGCCTCGGACTTCGCATGGAACGTATGCGCATACGGGCTGCTCGTCGCGTCGAACTGTTCCTGCTGATAGATCGGCTTGGGCGGCGACGAGCACGCGGCCAGCACGGTGGCGGCCGCGAGCGCGCACGAAACGGAGGACAGGCGAAATCGGTTGTGCATGGCGTCTTTCAGAGGGCTCGGCGAGTTGCCGCGACGGCGGGCGAGCGCGAGGTCGCCCGCCGTCGATGCGCGCACGGCGTGCGCGGCAATCTCGTATGGCCGGGGCGTCATTATAGTTTCGTTTGATGTCGCGCTCGCTTCAGTCGGCCGGCGTCGCGCGTGCCGCCGCGAGCAGTTGCGACGCCAGCGGATGGTGCTCGCCGCGGCGCGAGCGGATCGCGTGGATTTCCTCGGTCACGTCGCCCGCCCGCCCGAGCCGGCGCAGGCCGCGCAGCAGCGCCGCATCGTTCGCGCCGAGCTCGCTGAGCGGAAACACGCCGAGGCCGCGCGCGCCGAACACGGCCATCAGCGCGCTGTCCTCGAATTCGCCGGTCACGCGCGGCACGATCCGTTCCCGTTCGAGCCACAGGTCCAGGCGCGCGCGCAGCGCCGAATGCGCGGTCGGCAGCAGCACCGGCAACTCGGCGAGACACTGCGGAAAACGCTGCCGCGCGGCCGGTGTGACGAGCGCCGCGGGGCCGTACCAGTCGACCGGCGATGCGACGAGCCGCTCGCTCGTCACGCGCAGGTTCGAGCCGGCCGGCGCGCCCTGGCCGGCCAGCACGAGGTCGAGATGATGCAGCGCGAGCTCGGCCAGCAGCGCATCGTGTTCGCCCTCGTGGCACAGTAGCCGCAGCGCGGGCGTCTCGAGCACCGGCGCGAGGATCGCATGCGCGGCGAGCTTCGAGATGCCGTCCGCGAGGCCCACCGCGAGCCGCACGGTCGGCCGGCCGGCGGCCGCGCGCACGTCGTCGGGGATCAGCCTGCCCATCTCGAAGATCACCTCGGCGCGCGCATACGCGGCGCGGCCGGCGTCGGTCAGCGCGACGCCGCGGCCGGCCGGACGCAGCAACTGATGACCGAGCGACTTTTCCAGCTCCCGGACCTGCGCGCTGATCGTCTGCACGGCCATGTCGAGCCGCTGCGCGGCGCGCGCGAAACCGCCTTCTTTCACGACGACCCAGAAGTAGTACAGATGGCGAAAATTCAGCATCGCGACGATATATCGAAAAAACCGCACCAAAGCTCAGATTCTCGCTGATTTTTCCGAAGTCGGGGATTGCCTATCATCAGGTTTTCCTCTCGCGAACCGGGCCTTCCATGGACTACCTGCTGACGCTTGCCGCCGACCCCGCCGTCTGGGCCGCGCTTCTGACCCTCGTGGTGATGGAGGTCGTGCTCGGCATCGACAACCTGATCTTCATCTCGATCCTCAGCAACAAGCTGCCCGAAGCGCAGCGCGCGCGTACTCAGCGCATCGGCATCGCGCTCGCGCTCGTGATGCGCCTCGCGTTGCTGGCCAGCGTCGCGTGGATCGCCAGCCTCACCGAACCGGTGTTCACACTGTTCGGCCACGCGTTCTCGTGGCGCGACGTCATCCTGCTGTCGGGCGGCCTGTTCCTCGTCTGGAAGGCGACCACGGAGATCCATCACCACGTGTCGCACGACGGCGACGACGACGGCGCGCGCAGCGGCGCGGCCGGCCTGACGATGTGGGCCGCGGTCGGCCAGATCGTGATGCTCGACATCGTGTTCTCGATCGACAGCATCGTGACCGCGATCGGGATGACCGAGCACGTGCCGATCATGTTCGTCGCGGTGATCGTCGCGGTGAGCGTGATGCTGTTCGCGGCACAGCCGCTCGCGCGCTTCATCGACCGCAACCCGACCATCGTGATGCTGGCGCTGTCGTTCCTGGTCGTGATCGGCATGACGCTGATCGCCGAAGGCTTCGGCTCGCATGTGCCGAAGGGCTATATCTACGCGGCCATGGCGTTCTCGGCGTTCGTCGAAGGCATGAACATGCTGGCGCGGCGCGCGAAGGCGAAGCGCGCGGCGCGGGCCGAGCGTCACTGAGCGTAGCTGCGCGTCACCGAACGAGCCGGCGGGCGGGCGACGCCCGCCGCCGATGCGCAATCCAGTCCCGAAGGAGCAGCCTGATGAAATGCCCTGTCTGCAAGACGCCGGACCTGCTGATGGCCGAGCGCCAGTCGATCGAGATCGACTATTGCCCGACGTGCCGCGGCGTGTGGCTCGATCGCGGCGAACTCGACAAGCTGATCGCGCGCGAAACCGGCGAGGTACGGCCCGATGTACGGAACGATGTACGGAACGACGCACGGGCTAACGCACCGGCTGACGGGCGGCCCGATCGCCACGCGCCGCGCGGCCGAGACGGGGGCTGGCCGCGCGACGCGCGCGCCGACGACGACCGCCATCGGCACGGCGGCCAGCGGCGCAAGCGGTCGGTGTTCGACCTGTTCGATTTCGATTGAACGCGGCTGCGCGGGCGTGGGCCGCCGCATGTGAAAAATCCCCGTCCGGGACCATGCCCGGCGGGGATTTCATCGCATGTCGTCGTCGGCCGGTTTTCGCGCGCTTACGCGCCGTCGACCGTCACGTCGATACGGCGCGGACGCGCTTCTTCGCGGCGCGGGATCGTCAAGGTCAGCACGCCGTCGCGCAGGTTCGCGTCGATGCGCGTCGTGTCGAGATCGGCGCTCAGCACGAACGAGCGCATGAAGCGCGGCACGCGCACTTCCGCATGCCGCACGCGCAGGTCGGCCGGCGTGTCGATGCGCGCTTGCGCGTCGATCGTGAGCGTGTTGTCGTGCACCTTGACGTCGAGGTTCTCGCGCGGCACGCCGGGCAGATCGGCGCGCAGCGTGACGCGCTGTGCGTCCTCGACGATGTCGACGGCCGGCGTGATCGCGGGCCGGCGCGCGCCTTCGGCAGCGGCGGCGGCCGGCTGTGCGGCGTCGGTTGGACGTTCGGTCAGGGTCTGGCTCGTGTTCATGTCGGTCTCCTGAAGTTCACTGAACGGTGATGGCACGCGGCTTCGATTCCTCGCGGCGGCCGACGCGGATCAGCAGGCAGCCGTTTTCGTAGCGCGCGCTGACCTTGTCGGGATCGGCGTTCTGCGGCAACTCGACCACGCGGCGGAATGCGCCGTGAAAGCGCTCCTGCGCATAGGTGCGCACGTCGTCGCCGCCGTCCTGCGGCACCGGCTTGCGCTCGCCGCTGATGGTCAGCAGGTCCTTGTCGATCGACACGTCGAAGTCGGCGGCGGCCATGCCGGGGGCGAACGCGACGATTTCAATCGCGTCGTCGGTCGCGCCGATGTTCAGCGCCGGGAACGCGGTGGGCCGCACCGCTCGGATGCCGGTCGGCAGTTCGCCGAACAGGCTCGCCATCTGCCGCTGCAGGCGCGTGAATTCGTCGAACAGATCGTTGCCGAAATACATACCGCTCATGATGGTCCTCCTGAACGTGAAGCGCGGAATACGCGCCGACGCAGCCCCGTCGACGCGCACGGTGCGCGTGGTGGGCATTGCCTGATGACGCTTAGTTAGTGGCCGGCGAGCGGCATTTCAAGAGGGTGGATTGCAGCGGTGGCGGCGGCGTGTCGCGACGCGTCGCCGTGGCTCACGTTCGACGCCGCCCTCGACCGCCGCCACCGTCGCGACCGCGACGCATCCCGCTACAACCCCGCCGCCGCCGCGATCAGCGTCGCCTCGAGCGCAAGCGTCGAGCGTGACGCCGCGGCCGGCCGGTCGATCACGTATTCGAGCTCGCCGAGTTCCGGCAGCCCGGCGTCGAGCCGCGCGAGTCCGGCCGGGATCACGTAGCCGGCGAACGCGCTCACGCCGAGCCCGGCGCTCGCGGCCGCCCGCAGCACCGCGATGCTGCTGCTCACGACGGCGATCCGGTAAGGGCGGCCGACCGCTTCGAGCGATTCGAGCACGCGGCGCCGCGACACGCTCGGCTCCGGATGCATCGCGAGCGGCAGCACGGCCTCGTGGCCGGTGATCGCCGAATCGGGGCCGGTGCACCAGTACAGCGGCTCGCTGCGGATCACGCGGCCGCGCCGGCTGCCGGCGACGCGCTTGGCGAACACCAGATCGTGGCGGCCTTCGTCGAGCGCGTCGAACAGATCGCCCGACAGCCCGGTCGAGATCGCCAGCTCGACGTCCGGATTGCGCTGCACGAAGCTCGCGAGCGCGGCCGTCAGATGCGCGGACGCGAAATCCTCCGACATCGCGAGCCGCACCTTGCCGGACAGCGGCGGCCCGCACACCGACGTGACGGCTTCGTCCATCAGCTCGAGAATGCGCACCGCGTAGCGCAACAGCGCGTCGCCGTGCTGCGACAGGCGCACGTTGCGCGTGTCGCGCTCGAACAGCGGCCGGTCGAGCAGCTCCTCGAGGCGGCGGATGTGCTGGCTGACGGTCGACTGCGACAGGCTCACGCGCTCGGACGCGGCGGTGAAGCTGCCGGACTGCGCGACGGCGACGAAGCTGCGCAGCAGTTCGGGCGGTAACGGACGCATTGCTAAATCCACTGAATCGGTTTCGACAACTTCATAAATCGCCGGATTTTGCGGCGCTAGTATCGGATCACGCGCCAGTGCGGCCCTTCAAGGCCGGCCGCACCGGCGGCGTAGCCCGTGTCGCGCCAGCGGCTGCTTCGGTCAGTCTAAGCCATCCGGCGTTCGGCCCGAACCCGCATCATCCCATCGACCCCGAGAACGCGCTCGCACGACGAGCCGCCGGGCCGCGGCGCCGCGCCGCAGGAGACGGACAGTCCGCCCGGGTATCGGCGGCCGGGCCTCCCTCCCGCACGCGTCAGGCGCCGCACCAAGAGACTGGAGACGACTCATGATCATCTACGGAACCGCGCTGCTGGCGTTCTGCCATCTGGCCGGGCTGTTCCTCGGCGACCTGCTGGGCGCCGCGATCGGCGTGAAGACCAACGTCGGCGGCGTCGGCATCGCGATGCTGCTGCTGATCTGCCTGCGGCTGTGGCTGCACCGGCGCGGCTGGCTGCCGAAGGAGACGGAAGCGGGCGTCGGGTTCTGGGGCGCGATGTACATCCCGGTCGTCGTCGCGATGGCGGCGAACCAGAACGTCGTCGCCGCGCTGAAGGGCGGCCCGGTCGCGCTGCTGGCCGCGCTCGGCGCGGTCGCGATCTGCGCATGCTGCATCGCGGTGCTGGTGCGCACCGGACGCGACGACACGGCCTTCGCCGGCGTGCCGCAATTCGAAGAACAGTGACGGAGGCCGCCATGCTGCAGATGCTCGAAAAAACCGTCGCCCACAACGGGCTCGTCGCGTCGTTCGCTGTGGTCGGCCTGATCATGTGGCTGTCGTCGATCGCGTCGCGCCGGCTCACGTTCGGCCGCGTGCACGGCTCCGCGATCGCGATCGTCATCGGTCTTGCGCTCGCGTACGTCGGCGGCGCGTTCACCGGCGGCGACAAGGGCCTTGCCGACGTGCGGCTGTTCGCCGGCATCGGCCTGATGGGCGGTGCGATGCTGCGCGATTTCGCGATCGTCGCGACCGCGTTCGAAGTGCAGCCGGCCGAGGCGCGCAAGGCCGGCCTCGTCGGCGTCGTGTCGCTGTTGCTCGGCACCGTGCTGCCGTTCATCGTCGGCGCGAGCATCGCGCGCGCATTCGGCTACACCGATGCGGTCAGCATGACGACGATCGGCGCGGGCGCCGTCACCTACATCGTCGGGCCGGTCACCGGCGCGGCGATCGGCGCGAGCTCCGACGTGATCGCGCTGAGCATCGCGACCGGCCTCGTGAAGGCGATCATCGTGATGGTCGGCACGCCGGTGGCCGCCAACTTCATGGGACTGAAGACGCCGCGCTCCGCGATGATCTTCGGCGGGCTGGCCGGCACGGTGAGCGGCGTGAGCGCGGGCCTCGCCGCGACCGATCGCCGGCTCGTGCCGTACGGCGCGCTGATCGCCACGTTCCATACGGGCGTCGGCTGCCTGCTCGGGCCGTCGCTGCTGTTCTTCGCGACGCGCGCGCTGGTCGGCGCGTAGCGTGCGCCGGCGGCCCGCGCGGCTCGTGCGTGCGGCCGGCACGCGCGTGCGGCGACCGGCCGCATCCATCGCGGCGCCCTCTGAGTCGCATTCGTCATCATCATCAATCGGCGGCAGCCCGCGGCTTAGAATGCCGCTGAACCACCGAAGCGGGAGAACTCTTCATGACCGGATGGAATCACGCGCGGCAGGCGCGCGACGCACGCATCGCGGCCGGCGCGGCGTTCGCGCGCGGCAAGCGCGTCGATGCGCGCGACGCCGTCGCGCTGCTCGAAGCGGTGCTGCAGCCGGGCGATCGCGTGTGCCTCGAAGGCGACAACCAGAAGCAGGCCGACCTGCTCGCCGTCGCGCTCGCCGACGTCGACAACGCGAAGATCCACGACCTGCACATGGTGCAGTCGGGCGTCGTGCTGCCCGAGCATCTCGACGTGTTCGAGCGCGGCATCGCGAAGCGGCTCGACTTCGCCTATTCGGGCCCGCAGTCGCAGCGCATCGCGAAGCTGCTGTTCGGCGGCAAGATCGCGCTCGGCGCGGTGCACACGTATCTCGAGCTGTTCGCGCGCTACTTCATCGATCTGACGCCGCAGGTCGCGCTGATCGCCGCCGTCAGCGCCGACGCCGACGGCAACCTGTACACCGGCCCGAACACCGAGGACACGCCGACCGTCGTCGAAGCCACCGCGTTCAAGGACGGCATCGTGATCGCGCAGGTCGACCGCATCGTCGACAAGGTGCCGCGCGTCGACATTCCGGGCGACCGCGTGCATTTCGTCGTCGAGGCGGGGCGGCCGTTCTACGTCGAGCCGCTGTTCACGCGCGACCCGGCCGCGATCACCGAAACGCAGATCCTGACCGCGATGCTCGCGATCAAGGGCATCTACGAGCCGTACGGGATCAAGCGGCTGAACCACGGCATCGGCTTCAACACGGCCGCGATCGAGCTGCTGCTGCCGACCTACGGCGCGAAGCTCGGGCTGAAGGGCAAGGTCTGCACGCACTGGGCGCTCAATCCGCACCCGACGCTGATCCCCGCGATCGAATCGGGCTGGGTCGAACAGATTCACTGCTTCGGCTCCGAAGTCGGGATGGACGACTACATCCGCGCGCGCTCCGACGTCTGGTTCACCGGCCCCGACGGCTCGCTACGCTCGAACCGCGCGTTTTGCCAGACGGCGGGCCTCTACGCGTGCGACATGTTCATCGGCTCGACGCTGCAGATCGACCTGGCCGGCCATTCGTCGACGGTCACGGCCGAGCGCATCGCCGGTTTCGGCGGCGCGCCGAACATGGGCAGCGACGCGCGCGGCCGGCGCCATCCGAGCGAGCCGTGGCTGAAGGCCGGCGCGCAGGCCGACCCCGACACGCCCGCGGCGCTCAGGCGCGGCCGCAAGCTGGTGGTGCAGATCGGCGAGACGTTCGGCGACAAGAACGTGCCGATGTTCGTCGAGAAGCTCGACGCGCTGAAGCTCGCCGACAAGCTGCAGCTCGATCTCGCGCCGATCATGGTCTACGGCGACGACGTCACGCACATCGTCACCGAGGAAGGGATCGCGAACCTGCTGATGTGCCGCGACCTCGACGAGCGCGAGCAGGCGATCCGCGGCGTGGCCGGCTACACGGAGGTCGGCCGCGGCCGCGACCGCCGGATGGTCGAGCGCCTGCGCGAGCGCGGCGTGATCCGCCGCCCGGAGGATCTCGGCATCGATCCGCTCGACGCCGACCGCCGCTGGCTCGCCGCGCGCTCGATCAAGGACCTCGTGCACTGGTCGGGCGGCCTCTATGCGCCGCCGGCCCGGTTCCGCAACTGGTGAGGAAGACGGGATGGAACAGTTGAACTATCGGTTCGCCGCGCGCGCGCGTGCGAAGGGCCGGCTGGCCGCGGCGCTCGTCGGCGTGGTCGCGTCGGGCAACCTGGAGGTGCTCGTCGAGCGCGTCCTGCCCGACGATCAATGCGAGATCGACATCCGCACCGCGGCGGTCGGTTTCGGCGCGGTGTGGCGGGCCGTCGTGGCGGATTTCGTCGACCGGCGCGCGCCGGGCGGGCTGAAGCTGTCGATCAACGACGGCGGCGCGCGGCCCGACATGGTGTCGCTGCGGCTCGCGCAGGCCGTGCGCGCGATCGAGGGGGACGCATGACGAACCCGGCGATTCACGACCACGACGCGCCCGCGTTCGTCGCGAACGACGCGAGTTGGTACGAGGCGTCCGCGCGGCAGCGCATCGACGCGCTGCTCGATGCGGGCAGCTTCGACGAATTCCTCGGGCCGGCCGAACGCGTGGCGAGCCCGCATCTGCCGCTGTTCGGGCTGCCGCAGCAGTTCGACGACGGGATGGTGGTCGGCCACGGCTGGCTCGACGGCAGGCCCGTGCTGATCGCCGCGCAGGAAGGCCGCTTCATGGGCGGCGCCTTCGGCGAAGTGCACGGCGCGAAGCTCACGGGGCTGCTGCGCGCGGCGCGCGAGCTCGGCAAGCCGGTGTTGATCCTGTTCGATACCGGCGGCGTGCGGCTGCAGGAAGCGAACGCGGGCGAGCTCGCGATCGCCGAGATCATGCGGGCGCTGGTCGACGCGCGCGCGGCCGGCGTGGCGGTGCTCGGGCTGATCGGCGGGCGCGCCGGCTGCTACGGCGGCGGCGGTCTGCTCGCGGCCTGCTGTTCGGCGCTGGCGGTGTCCGAGCAGGGACGCATCAGCGTGTCGGGGCCCGAGGTGATCGAGACCAATCGCGGCGTGGAGGAATTCGACGCGAAGGATCGCGCGCTGATCTGGCGCACGATGGGCGGCAAGCACCGGCGGCTGATCGGCGGCGCGGACCGCTACGTCGCCGATACGCCGGCCGCGTTCCGTGCGGCGGCGCTCGAACTGCTCGGCTGCGCGCCGGCGTTCGATACGGCGATGCTGCGCGCGGAGCAGGCGCGTCTCGAAGCGCGCGTCGCCCGCTTCGGCCGATGTGCGGATGCGCTCGACGTGTGGCGCGCGCTCGGCGCGGATCGGCCGGAAGCGATTCCCGGCATGCCCGACGACGCATTCGCCAAGCTCGCCGACCAGTTACAGGAGCCGCAGCATGACGCTCGATGAAGTACTGACCTCGCTGTTTCCCGCGGGCCATTCGATTGCGCGCGATGGCGGCCTGCTGACGGGCTCGGCGCAACTGGGCGGCACGCGCGTCGACGTGATCGGCGTCGCCGAGCGTCTGCCGTTCGGCATCGACGAAGCGCTGGCGCTCGCGTCGCAGGTGCTCGCCACGATCGAGCGCGGCGGCGACACGCCGATCCTCGTGCTCGTCGACAGCGACAGCCAGCGGATGAGCAAGCGCGACGAACTGCTCGGCCTGAACGAAGGGCTGTCGCATCTCGCCAAATGCCTGATGCATGCGGAGCTCGCCGGGCACCGGACGATCGGCTTGCTGTACGGCCATACGGCCGCCGGCGCGTTCATCGCGACCGCGCTCGCGACGCGCACGCTGCTCGCGCTGCCGGGCGCCGAGCCGGAGGTGATGGACCTGCCGTCGATGTCGCGCGTGACGAAGCTGCCGATCGACGTGCTCGAGGCGATGGCGCGCTCGACGCCGGTGTTCGCGCCGGGGCTCGACAATCTCGTGAAGATGGGCGCGGTCGACGCGGTGCTGGATCCGGCCCGCGCGCTCGACGCGCAGGTCGGCGAGTGGCTCGCCAGGCCAGTCGATCGCGGCGACACGCGCGCCGCGCGCGGCCGCCCGGTCGCGGCCGACGTCGCGCGTCGCGTCGAGGCGCTCGCGCGTGCCGCGCGCTGACGCACCGCTGCGCCGCCACACGCTCGTCACGCTGACGGCGGCCGGGTGGTCCGCCGCGTTCGCGCGCGATCCCGCGCTCGCGGCCGATCCGGTCGTGCGCGCGTGGGCTGCCGACGGCCGGCCGCTGATCGTGCGCCGCGCCACGCCCGACGAAGCCGACGCGGCGCGCGTGCCGCTCGGCATCCCGTTGCCGCCTGCCGCCGGCAAGCGGCGCGTCGCGCTGAACGTCGCGGCCGATGCCGTCGCAGCGCGTCGCGCATTGCCAGCGCTGGCCGACGTGCTCGCCGCCGCGCCCGCCGCGTGGCAGCCAACGTTGCGCGAACTGGCTGCGCTGGGTGCGCGCTGCGGCGTCGAGGGGCGCGTGTTCGGCAGCCTCGCATGGCAGACGCTGACCGGCGAACGCTATCTGAGCGACGGATCCGATCTCGACGTCGTGTTTCCGCTGCCGGCCGCGGCGCTGCGCGACGCGCTGCTCGACGGCCTCGCGGCGCTCGACGCGCGCGCGCCGATGCGCATCGACGGCGAATTGCTGCGCGACGACGGCGCCGGCGTGAACTGGCGCGAACTGTACGCGCGGCTGCCGGAAGTCGCGGTGAAGACGGCGCTCGCCGTCGAATTGATGTCGGTGGAAGCCTTCGCGCGAGGTGTGCGATGAATGCGTGGGCTGCGTGCCGCACGCTCGCGCCGTCCGGCGCCGAGCGCATCGCCGAACTCGCCGAGCGCAGCCTCGTGCTCGAAATCCGGACTTATCCGAAACCGGGGCTCGTCAGCCACGTCGACACCGGCAGCCATGCGGACATGGACGCGGCGACGTTCGCACGCAGCGCGGCCGTGCTGCGGCCGTACTTCGCGGAACTCGCCGAGGCCGGCGCGCGCGACGCGGACATGGGCGCGCTGCGCAAGATCGGGCTGCGCGCGGAACATGCGATGCTTGCGGCGACGGGTGGCGTGAACACGCATCGCGGCGCGATCTTCGGGCTCGGGTTGCTGTGCGCGGCGGCCGGCCGGCGCGCCACGGCCGATGCAGCCGGTGCGGCCACCCGCACGATGACGCTCGGCGCATTCGTCGCACGGCGGTGGGGCGCTGAGATCCTCGGCGGCCCGCGGCTGCCGGACAGCCACGGCGAGCGCGCGAGCCGTCGCTACGGCGTCGGCGGCGCGCGCGGCGAGGCGGCCGGCGGCTTCGCGACGGTATATCGCGTCGGCTTGCCGGCGTTGCGGCGCGCCGCGCGCTGGATGCCGGGCGATGCGGAAGCCGCGCGCGTCGAAGCCTGCTTCGCGCTGATCGCCGCGCTCGACGATACGAACCTGCTGCATCGCGGCGGGCGCGACGGGCTCGACTTCGCCCGCGCGAGCGCACGCGCATTCGTCGCACGCGGCGGCATCCGCGCGCGCGACTGGCGGCTGCGCGCCGTTGCCGCGCACCGCGCGTTCGTCGCGCGCCGGCTCAGCCCCGGCGGCGCGGCCGACCTGCTCGCGATGAGCGTATTCGTCGACGCGCTCGACGCCGACGAGGCGCAGCCATGACGCTCGCGATCCTGTGTTCAGGGCAGGGCGCGCAGCGCGCTGACATGTTCGAGCTGACCGGCACGGCGCCGCAGGCCGAACCGCTGTTCGCACACGCGGGCCGGCTGCTCGGCGACGATCCGCGCGACTGGGTGCGGCGCGCCGGGCCGGACGCGCTCGGCGAGAACCGCGCAGCGCAGATCCTCTGCACGTTGCAGGCGCTCGCCGCGACCGCACTGCTCGCGGCCGCGTGGCCGCGCCGCCGCTGCGTGGCCGGTTACAGCGTCGGCGAAGTCGCGTCGTGGAGCGTGGCCGGGATGATCGATCCGCACGACGCGCTGGAGCTCGCCGATGCGCGCGCGCGTGCGATGGATGCGGCCAGCGGCGGCGATGAGCGGATGGTGTTCGTGCGCGGGCTTGCGCGCGCGCAGCTCGCGGGCCTGTGTGACGGCCGCGACGCGGCGATCGCGATCGCGAATCCGGACGATGCGTTCGTGGTGGCCGGCGCCCAGCCCGACGTCGCCGCGGTGGCCGACGCTGCGGCGGGCGCGGGCGCATTGCGCGTCGCGCCCGTGTGCGTGCGGATCGCATCGCACACGCGCCGGCTGGCGGCAGCGGTGCCGCCGTTTCGCGCGTCGCTCGCCGCGGCGAACGTGCGCCGGCCGCTACCCGGCACGCGCGTGTTTGCCGGGATCGATGGCGGGTCGGTGCTCGATGTCGACGTGGGGCGCGACAAGCTGGCGCGGCAGATCGCGGAGCCGGTCGAATGGGCGGCGTGTCTGGCCGCCTGTGTCGAGGCCGGCGCAAGCGCGTTCCTCGAACTCGGGCCGGGCCGCGCGCTCGCCGAGATGGCGGCGGCCGCGTATCCGGCGCTGCCGGCGCGCAGCGTCGCCGATTTTCGCTCGGTCGACGGCGTCGAGAGCTGGCTCGCGCGGGTCGCGGGCGACTGAACGGCACCGCGCGGCGCAATCGGATGCAATTCGGCGTGTAACTCGGCACGTAATGCGGCCCGTATCCGGCCCGCGCGATCGCCGTGGCGCAACGGGTGTTGCGCCGGCGCAGCATCGTGTCGGCTGGCGCTTGCCACGCGAATTGGCATCGCTAAAATGGCGCCCGCCATGAGACCAGCCGCCATTCTTCTCGCCGCGCTCGGCTGCGCGGCGAGCGCCCACGCCAGCCCCATTCCGTCCGACGCCGCGTCGGTCGGCACATACTTCTCCTATGACAATTTGGCCGCCGACGCGACCGTCGACCTGATCGACAACGCGCAGCGGCGCGTGCTGCTGGCCGGCTATGCGCATGTGCCGCCCGCGGTCGCGGCCGCGCTGCGGGCGGCGCGCGCGCGCGGCGTCGACGTGCGCGTCGTGCTGGTGCGCTCGGCGCGTGCAGGCAGGTATAGCGGCGCCGGTTACCTGAAAGCGGCCGGCATCGACGTCGCGATCGACTCGCGGCACGACGATCCCGCGCCGCGTTTCGCGATCGTCGACGACAACGTCGCGCTGCCGACGCTGTCCGAAGGCGCTGCCGCGCACGCGGAGACGGTCAACGTATTCCAGCGCGCGCCGGAGCTCGCGCAGTCTTACGCGCAGTCGTTCTGGCGTCTGTACCGGCAGGCCGCCGGGCGGTGAGCGGGCGGGGCGGGCTGCGCGGCTTATGAGC
>NZ_PQMX01000114.1:0-13374 GCF_004368385.1 Burkholderia sp. B10
GCCTCGAACAGCTCCGCGATCCAGTCAGCGAACACGCGCACCTTCTGCGACAGATGCCGGTTGTGCGGATAAACGATCGAGATCGGCTTGGGCTTCGGATTGCACTCGGGCAGCACCTCCACCAGCGAGCCGTCGCGCAGATGCGGCAGCACCATGAACAGCGTCGGCTGGATCATCCCGAACCCTTCGAGGCCGCTCGTCACGTACGCATCCGAATCGTTCACGGTGACGGTGCCGGCCATCCGCACCTCGACCGGCTTGCCGTCGATCATGAACACCCACGGAATCGGACGCGCGCCGTGGCTCGCCCGGAAATTCACCGCATGATGGTCGGCCAGATCGGCGATCTCCTGCGGCTCGCCATGACGCGCCAGATAGTCGGGCGACGCGCAGGTCACGCGCTTGAGCATGCCGATCCGTCGCGCGACCATCGACGAATCCTCCAGCGGACCGACGCGGATCATGCAGTCGATCCCCTCCTCCACCGGATCCACATAGCGGTCGGACAGCCCGAGATCGAGCGCGATGTCGGGAAAGCGCTGCCGAAAGATCGACAGCGACGGCAACACCACACGCCGCCCGAGCGAGTTCGGCATATGCACGCGCAGCACGCCGCTCGGCTTGCGGTTGCCGGTCTGGAAGCTCGCATCGACTTCGGCGATCTCCGCGATGATCTTCATGCAGTGCTCGTAGTACGCCGCACCTTCCGGCGTCAGCGACAGCCGGCGCGTCGTCCGATGCATCAGGCGCACGCCGAGCAGCGCCTCGAGATTCTGGATGATCGTCGTCACCGACGCGCGCGGCATCGCGAGCGTGTCCGCCGCGCGCGTGAAGCTGTTCGCGTCGACCACGCGGGTGAAAACTTCCATTGCCTGAATGCGGTCCATGCTGCGCCCCTGTACGAATCGCCAACAGGACAGAATAGAGCGCCCACCGGCCGCGGCACAAGCCCCGGCCCATTGTTCCGCAAGCCCGAACAGTACGCGCCGCCTCGGCCTCAAAGTGCGCGACTTCCATGCGATTGCCTCACATCGCACCCGACCACATCCGGTAATCGCATCGTGAGCATCCCGCCTCGCCCCATCACCGCACGAAGCGCTCCCGATACCCCTGCGGCGACACACCGAGCACACGCACGAAACTGCGCCGCAGCGTCTCCTCCGACCCGAAGCCGCAGCGCGTGGCGATCCGCTTGATCGGCCAGTCGGTCTCGCCGAGCAGCCGTTGCGCCGCTTCGATCCGAATCTGTTCGACCGCCCGCGCGGGCGTGCGGCCGGTGCCCGCGCGATAGTGACGCACGAAGCTGCGCTCGCTCATGCTGACGCGCTCGGCAAGCGCGGGCACCGACAGATCGGCCGCGAGGTGTTCGGCGATCCACGCGTGCAGTTCGCCGAAGCGGTCGTCGGTGCGCTGCATCGACAACATCGCGCTGAACTGCGCCTGCCCGCCCGGCCGCTTCAGGAACACGACGAGTTCGCGCGCGGCGTCGAGTGCGATCGCGCGCCCGAGGTCCTCCTCGACGAGCGCAAGCGCGAGATCGATGCCGGCCGTCACGCCGGCCGACGTCCACAGCGCGCCGTCGCGGATGAAGATCGGATCGGGCTCGACGCGCACGTTCGGATAGCGCGCGGCGAATTCGTCGCAACGCGCCCAGTGCGTGACGGCGCGCCGCCCGTCGAGCAGGCCGGCCTCCGCCAGCAGGAACGCACCGGTGCATACGGACGCGACGCGTCGCGCGTGCTGCGCCTGCCGGCGCACCCAGCGCACCGTGCGCGCATCCCGCGACGCCGCATGCACGCCCTTGCCGCCGGCGACGATCACCGTATCCGGCCGTCCGGCCGAGCGCAGCGAATCGGCCATCACGACGAGCCCGGCGGACGTCTCCACCGGCCCGCCATCGGCCGCCACGACGCGCGGCGCATAGGGCGCCGGTTGCCCGCGCTCCTGCGCGAGCTCGTTGACCGACGCGAACACCTGCAGCGGCCCGCTCACATCAAGCAACTGCGCACGAGGGAACGCGAGGACGACGATCGAACGGGGAGCGGCATGCATGGCGATTGGCTGAAAACGTGGGCGATATGGCAATTTCGCCAAACACTACGCGCCTAGAATCGATCTGTCCATCGTGCGCCGGCAGCGGCGCTTGTCCTTCTCTTCCGGAGTGTTCGCATGACCCTGCATATCGGCCTTCTCGTGTTTCCGGGCGTCCAGCAACTCGATCTCACCGGCCCGCACGACGTGCTGGCGTCACTGCCCGATGCGGCCGTCCATCTGGTCTGGAAATCGCGCGACACCGTCGCATCGAGCAGCGGCCTCGCGCTCGCGCCGACCTGCACGTTCGACGATTGCCCGCCGCTCGACGTGATCTGCGTGCCGGGCGGGATCGGCATCAACGAGTTGCTGCTCGATGCGCAGACGATCGCGTTCGTGCAGCAACGCGCGGCCACCGCGCGCTACGTCACGTCGGTGTGCACCGGCGCGCTGCTGCTCGGCGTGGCGGGCTTGCTGAAAGGCCGCCGCGCGACGACGCACTGGGCGTTTCACTCGTTGCTCGAGCCGCTCGGCGCGGTGCCCGTGCGCGAGCGCGTGGTACGCGACGGCAATCTGATCACCGGCGGCGGCGTGACGGCCGGCATCGATTTCGCGTTGACGATCGCGGCGGAACTCGCCGGCGTCGAAGAAGCGCAGTCGATTCAACTCGCGCTCGAATATGCGCCGGCCCCGCCGTTAGACGCGGGCTCGCCGGATACCGCGCCGGCGTCGGTCCTCGAGCGCGTGACGCAGCGCTCGGCGGCCGGCCTCGAAAAACGCCGGCAGACGATCGACGCGGCATTGCGCGCGATGGCGCGATAGTGCGATAAACGCGTCGAATCCACATCCTGATCCGAGGCCCGCACGGCCTCGTCGCTCCCTGCAAAATTCGAACCGCACCTGCGAACCCGTCGATGAACATCATCCGCAGCACGACCTTCACCGCTGCGCGCCCGTGGGGCGCGCTCGACATCGCGAACCTGAACGGCATCACGGTCCGGCTGCACTGGACCGATCGGCCGTATCGCTGGCACGTGAACGACGGCGAAGAAGTATTCGCCGTGCTCGACGGCCGCGTCGAGATGCGCTATCGCGAAGCCGGCATCGAACGCGCGACGGTGCTCGAAACGGGCGACCTGTTCCACGCGACGATCGGCACCGAGCACGTCGCGCATCCGCTCGGCGAAGCGCGCATCCTCGTGATCGAATCCGCAGGCAGCGTTTGACCGCGCGCGCCACGCCGGTTCGTCGGTCGCGGCTGGCCGGTTCAGATTGCGACGTGCCGCCACGGCGAGCGCATTCGCACGCAGCGTGCTGTAACACGCACGCGCGCTGCACCGAACACCCATCACCGGCGCCGCGTTCGCGCCGCCGCGCGCTCGCTCAGAAGAACAACGATACGCACAGCGCCGCGCCGCACAGATACGTACCGAACGCGCCGGTGAAGCGCACCGGATTGGGTCTGGCCATCGTCGGCCAGACAATCAATCCGACCACCAGCAGGCAGCGGCACACGGTCGCCGCGACGATCAGCGACAGGATCGCGCGAGACGGCGCATGCGCGCCGACATACAGGAACAGCACCGCGAGGAACGGCGCGTATTCGGCCGTGTTGCCGTGCGCGCGCACGACCTTGTGCAACCGGTCGGTCGGATCGGGCAGACATCCCGAACCCGTGGTGTGAAGAAAGCGCGACACCGACACGACGAGCCCGAGCCCGAACAACAGCAGCCCGAGAATCGCCGTACAAAAGAGCGCGACGGGATGGATCGACATGGTGGTCCTCGCCAATGCGGGCACGGCGGCACGGCGCCGCGGTCCGCCGATCGTACCGCAGCGGCGCCGCGCCACCCTTGCCGCAACCCGTAGTACCGTCGCGCGGCAACGGGATCGAACCCGATTTGTCGCCCGCGCCCCACGCACGGACGCGGTGCAGCGCGCCCGGCCGACGGCCCGCGCCGGGCACGTGCGTTGCATCCGCGCATCTCGGTAGTGAACACCCTTGGCAGCCCGCTGCGGAGGACTACACTAGTCCTTTATGAGGTGCGGCCGGAGCCTGCGCCTTCAGGGAGACGCCGCCATGAATCGGCCGCTGAATCGCATCCTGCCGCGCATGACCGGGAGTGCATCGGTCTGGACGTGGGTCAAGTGGTCTTTGCTGGCCGCGCTGCTGATCGCGATCGCGATCGTCGCCCGGCTGGTGATAACCGAGATCCAGACGTCGCGCCTGCAAGCGCACTACCTGTCGGAACTCACCCGCGACCTCAGCTACACGGTCGAGGCCGGCCCGAGCGACCACATCCGCTTCCCCGCCAACGGCCCGTACGACGAGCGCCTCGGCTACTCGATGATTCCCGCGTTTCAGCAACGGCTGCTCGCCCGCGGCTTCGTCGTCGGCAAGCAGGCCCGCGACTCGCAGCGGATGCTGTCGCTCGCCGATCGCGGGCTGTTCCTCCCGTATGAAGAGAAGGACCAGTCCGGGCTGATGCTGTTCGATTCGACCGGCGCGCCGCTGTTCGCGACCGTGTTCCCGCAACGCGTGTACGCAGATTTCGACGCGGTGCCGCGCGTGGTCGCCGACGCGCTGATGTTCATCGAGGATCGTTATCTGCTCGACCCGAACCAGCCGAACCGCAACCCGGCGATCGACTGGGGCCGCTTCAGCCGCGCGCTGGCGGACCAGGCGATGCACGTGGTCAACCGTCATCAGGCGCGCCCGGGCGGCAGCACGCTCGCGACGCAGATCGAGAAGTTTCGCCATTCGCCCGACGGCCGCACCGCGACGCCGCCCGAGAAGCTGCGGCAGATCGCGTCTGCGTCGGTGCTCGCGTACCTGAACGGCCCGCAGACGATGCTCGCGCGCCGCGCGATCCTGGTGCGCTATCTGAATTCGGTGCCGCTCGCGGCGCGCGCGCACGTGGGCGAAATCACCGGCATCGGCGACGGCCTCGCCGCGTGGTACGGCCGCGACTTCAACGACGTGAACCGGATCCTGTCCGCGCCGACCACCGGCGACAACGTCGACGCACAGGGCAAGGCGTTCCGCGAGGTGCTATCGCTGATCATCGCGCAACGCGCGCCGTCGTTCTTCCTGAATCGCGGCTATCCGGCGCTGCAGAAGCTGACCGACAGCTACCTGAGGCTGCTCGCGAACGGCGGCGTGATCTCGCCCGCGCTGCGCGACGCTGCGCTCGCCGCGTCGATCGAGCGCAGCGCGCCGCCGCCGGCCGCGCGCGTGCAGTCGTTCGTGTCGCGCAAGGCGGTGTCGTCGGCGCGCGCGTCGCTGTTGTCCGCGCTCGGCATCAGCGACCTGTACCAGCTCGATCAGCTCGACCTCGAAGCGACCAGCACGCTCGACAACGGCGTGCAGCAGGCGGTCGCCGAACGCCTCGCGCAGGCGTCGACGCGCGACGGCGCGCAGGCCGCCGGCCTGTACGGCTTCGAGATGCTCGCGCCGAAGGACGATCCGTCACACCTGACGTACAGCTTCACGCTGTACGAGCATCGCAACGGCGCGAACCTGCTGCGCGTGCAGACCGACAGCGTGAACCAGCCGTTCGACGTGAATCGCGGCGGCCGCATCAACCTCGGCTCGACGGCGAAGCTGCGCACGCTGATCACCTACCTGCAGATCGTGACCGAGCTGCATGCGCGCTACGGCGGCCTGTCGAACGCGCAGCTCGCGCAGGTGAAGCTCGATTCGCTCGACGGCTTGTCGCGCTGGGCCGTCGACTACCTGTCGCATACGCGCGAGCGCTCGCTGCAGGCGATGCTCGACGCGGCGGTCGAGCGCAAGTATTCGGCGAGCCCCGACGTGTTCTACACGGGCGGCGGCGCGCAGGTGTTCTCGAACTTCGAGAAGTCCGACAACGGCCGCATCCTCACGCTGCATACGGCGTTCGAGCATTCGGTGAACCTCGTGTTCGTGCGGCTGATGCGCGACATCGTGCACTACGAGATGCTGAAGGCGGCCGGCCCGTCGTCGTCGTGGCTCGGCGACCCCGAGCAGCGCAAGCACTACCTCGCGCAATTCGTCGACGGCGAAAGCAAGGTCTACGTGAAGCGCTACTACACCCGCTATGCGGGCAAGGCGCCCGACGACGCGCTCGCGCTGATGTTGCGCGACGTGCGCAAGTCGCCGGCGAAGATCGCGACGGTGCTGCGCAGCGTCGCGCCGAACGAGCCGCGCGCGTGGTTCGATGCGCAGATGCGCGCGCAGTTGAAGGGCACGCCGGCCGCGACGCTGTCCGACGACGATCTCGCCGCGCTCTACGCGAAGTACGCGATCGACCGCTTCAACCTGAACGACCGCGGCTACATCGCGAGCGTCCATCCGCTCGCGCTGTGGACGCTCAACTATCTGCGCGCGCACCCGAACGCCTCGCTCGGTGACGTGCAGCGCGACAGCCGCGACGCACGCGTCTACACCTACTCGTGGCTCTACAAGACGCGCTACCACGCGACCCAGGACCGGCGCATCCGCCACATGGTCGAGCTGCGCGCGTACGAAGAGATCACGAAGGCGTGGCGCGCGCTCGGCTACCCGTTCGCCGAAGTCACGCCGTCGTACGCGGCCGCGATCGGGGCATCGGGCGACCAGCCCGACGCGCTCGCGAAGCTGATCGGGCTGATCGCGAACGGCGGCCAAAACGCGCCGACCGAGACGATCACGCGCCTCGATTTCGCTAAGGGCACGCCGTACGAAACCCGCTTCGTGCGCGCGGCCGCGCAACCGCAGCCGTTGCTGCCGCCGGAGATCGTCAACGTGGCGCACACGCTGCTGCGCGACGTGGTGCTGAACGGTACGGCACGGCGCCTCGCGGGCGGCTTCACGCTACCCGACGGCAAGACGCTCGAGGTGTACGGCAAGACGGGGACGGGCGACCAGCGCTTCAACGTGTACGCACGCGGCGCGCGGCTGATCGAATCGCGCAAGGTCAACCGCAGCGGCACGTTCGTGTTCGTGCTGGGCGACCGCTTCTTCGGCGTGCTGACCGCGACCGCGCACGAGCCGTACGCGGCGCGCTACGACTTCACGAGCGCGATGGCCGTGCAACTGCTGAAGTCGATGGCGCCGGCGCTCGCGCCGCTGATCGAGCGGCCCGTGACGGCCGGCACGCGGACGGCCGGCGACGCACCGCAGGCCGAAACGCCGCAGCCGCTACCGTCGTGACGGCCGCGGCGCGTCGCGCGCCGGTGCCGAGCTGCGCCGCGCGCTTCAACGCGAGCGGCCGTCGTAATGCGTGACCGGCAGCACGTCGGGATCGACATCCTCGAGACACCGCACGTTGATGCAGACCATCTCGGTGCCGTTCGGATGCGTGGCCTCGGCGAAGGTGTGGATCCCGCAGCGCTTGCAGAAGCGATGCCGGATCGTGTGCTGGTTGAACGTATAGGTGGCGAGGTTGTCGTCGGGCGTCGAGAACGTGACGTGAGCGCGCGGCACGAACCACAACAGCGCGCCCTTGCGCCGGCAGATCGAGCAATTGCAGGCCATTACGCCCTGCAGGTCGCCTTGGGCGTCGAACTTCACGTCGCCGCAATGACAGCTTCCGCGATACAGCATGGTGATCTCCGAAGCGGCACCGGCGCATCGACGCATGACGGCGGGACGCCGTCACGCGGATGCGCTCGAGCGAGCACAGTAGCGCGCCGCCGCGCCGGCCGCAACGTACTGCGAGCCGCCGCGACGTCAATCGCGGCAGCCGCGACGAACGCGTCACATGACCGCGCCGACCGGCATTCCGCTCGCGACGAATCGGTCTGAACGCAGCGCGCGCAGCCGCCGACGGCGCGCCGGCGCGACCGCCCCGGCCGTCACGAGCGCTCGATGCGCGCGCGCGTCACCGCGAGCAGCGCGGCCATCGCGCGACGGGCGCCGTCCTCGTCGCGCCCGCGAATCGCATCGCTGACGGCCGTATGCTCGGCGAGCGACGCGTTGAACACGTGAGCGCGCCGCGCGTTCAGATGCAGCTGCGCCTCCAGCGTGCGGTCGATCAGCGCGCCGAGCGGCACCAGCAGCTCGTTGCCGCCGGCCTCGAGCACGCTCATGTGAAAGCGCAGGTCGGCGCGCACCCATTCGTCGACGTTGCGCGCCGCCGCCATCGCGCGCACCGCCGCCTCGATCGCGTCGAACCCGCCCGGCCCGTGCGCGCGGGCGGCCAGCGCGGCCGCATGCGGCTCGATCATCTCGCGCATCTCCTGCAGCTTCAGCGCGAACGCGATCGGCGGCGCGACACGCGCGTACCAGTCGAGCAGGTCGGCATCGAGCAGGTTCCATGCGCGACGCGGCCGCACGCGCGTGCCGACCTTCGGCCGCGATTCGACCAGCCCCTTCGACGTCAGCGTGCGCAGCGCCTCGCGCAACACCGTGCGGCTCACGCCGAACATCTCCATCAGGTCCGCCTCGCGCGGCAGCAGCGATTCGGGCGGATAGTCGCCGCGCAGGATCGCCGTCGCAAGCCGGAACGCCGTCTGTCCATGCAGGTCGCGTTGAATGATCGTTCTCCGTTGGGCGGGCAATGCGACGACTGCCCACTATCTGCACAATAGTGCTATTAATACTATTTTTTAGCACGCTACGCTAGGATCACCGTCATGTATTCGGCCGGCACCGCAATCGCACGGCGCGCCGGCCTCCTTCGGAGACTCGCGACATGAAAATCACCCGCCTCGAAACCTTCGTCGTCCCGCCGCGCTGGCTGTTCCTCAAGATCGAAACCGACGAAGGGATCGTCGGCTGGGGCGAGCCGATCGTCGAAGGACGCGCGCACACGGTCGAGGCCGCGGTGCAGGAACTCGCCGATTACCTGATCGGCAAGGACCCGCTGCTGATCGAGGATCACTGGCAGGTGATGTATCGCGCCGGGTTCTACCGCGGCGGCCCGATCACGATGAGTGCGATCGCCGGCGTCGATCAGGCGCTGTGGGACATCAAGGGCAAGCATCACGGCGTGCCCGTGCACGCGCTGCTCGGCGGCCAGGTGCGCGAGCGCATCAAGGTGTATTCGTGGATCGGCGGCGATCGCCCGAGCGACGTCGCCAACAACGCGCGCGCGGTCGTCGAGCGCGGCTTCAAGGCGGTGAAGATGAACGGCTCGGAAGAGCTGCAGATCGTCGACACCTACGACAAGGTCGAGCAGGTGATCGCGAACGTCGCGGCGGTGCGCGACGCGGTCGGCCCGCACGTCGGGATCGGCGTCGACTTCCACGGCCGCGTGCACAAGCCGATGGCGAAGGTGCTCGCGAAGGAGCTGGATCCGTACAAGCTGATGTTCATCGAGGAGCCGGTGCTGTCGGAGAACGCCGAAGCGCTGCGCGACATCGTGAACCAGACCAACACGCCGATCGCGCTCGGCGAGCGGCTCTACTCGCGCTGGGACTTCAAGCACATCCTCGCGGGCGGTTACGTCGACATCATCCAGCCCGACGCGTCGCACGCGGGCGGCATCACCGAGTGCCGCAAGATCGCGACGCTCGCGGAAAGCTACGACGTCGCGCTCGCGCTGCACTGCCCGCTCGGCCCGATCGCGCTGGCCGCGTGCCTGCAGCTCGATGCGGTCAGCTACAACGCGTTCATCCAGGAACAGAGCCTCGGCATCCATTACAACCAGGGCAACGACCTGCTCGACTATCTGCGCAATCCCGAGGTGTTCCGCTACGACGACGGCTTCGTCGCGATCCCGCAAGGGCCGGGGCTCGGCATCGACGTCAACGAGGAGAAGGTGCGCGAAATGGCGAAGACGGGCCACCGCTGGCGCAACCCGGTATGGCGCCACAGCGACGGCAGCGTCGCCGAGTGGTGAAGCGAAGCGGCACGCGCGGCGCGGTGCGCCCGCCGCGCGTCGCATTCGAGACGGCCGCCCAAACGGGCGGCCGTTGTTGCATCTGCGCCGTGCGCGGGCCGCGCGCGCCGCTGCGCCGAACTGCGGTCAGCCCAGCGCCGCAAAGCCCGGCACGCTGAACGACAGCACCGCGGCCGCGACGAACACGCCGATCATCAGCAGCGCCTCGAGATGCAGGATGTTGCGGAACGTATGCGCGTCTTCGGTCGATGCGGTGCGGCGCAGCCGCGGCAACGCGGAGAAGCGGTTCAGGCCGCCGAGCACCAGCGCGAGCGCCACCAGCAGCAGCTTGAGCAACAGCACGCGCCCCCACGTGCTGCCGTCGAGCGGCGCGAGCGAGCCGCCGAGCCCGCGCAGCGCGTTGAGCACGCCGGTGCCGAGCACGAACACCACCGCGATCGTCGACGTGCGCGACAGCTGCTGGCCGATGCGGATCAGCGCGCCGCGCGCGACCGACGAGCCGAGCGTCGGCAGCACCGCGAGCCCGCCCGCCAGCACGAGGCCGCCCCACACCGCGGTCGCGAGCAGATGCAGCGTCTGCACGCCGACCGCCGCCGACAGCGCGCCCGTGTCGGCCGCATGGCCGAGCGACGCCTTGCCGGCCGCGATCGCGATGACGGCGAGCCACAGCACCGCGTGCGCGAGCGGGCCGTCCGGTTTGGCGAGCGCGACGATCGCCAGCACGACGGCGCCCGCGAACGCCACGCTCCACGCGAAGCCGACGTGGGTCTGCGCGAGCACCGTCGGCAACGCGCCGAACGCGCCGCCGAGCCCCGTGCCGCTCATCGACGCGGCCTCGTACAGCAGCCAGCCGAGATCGGCGAGCACGAGCGCCAGCGCGGCCGCGACGAGCGAATGTTGCGCGCGCAGCCATGCGGGGTGCGACGGCGCGACGACCGGCCGCGCGCCGTCCTTGCCGAGCCACGCCTTGAGCAGCGCCGAGCCGGCCGCCATCGCGAAGGTCGCGTCCATCAACGCCGCCAGCGCGACCTGCCCGATCCACAGACTGTCGAACCTCGTCATGCGCGACCTCCGCGAAACGGGCTGCGGGCGATACGGCTGCGAATGCAACGACAGGGAGAAGACGGCAACGGCACGGTAACGAACGTCATCGATGAATCCGGAAACGGGAGAAATGACTGGATCAGCGGCGGAGGCGGCGCCGCGCGACCCGCGAGTGTACGGTCTTCGACGGCCAACGCGCACGCCGGTTCAGACTGCGACCATATAAAGCGCGTCAAATTGTCGCAAGTCGCAAACAGGCAGGAACCGACGTCCTTTTGCCAAATAGCCGTCATTACCCATCGGTGATAGAATGCCGCGTCGCAGCAGCCCGGCTGTCCTGCCGTCCATGCGCCGAGCCGATCGTAGCCCGGACAGGTCCCCGACGAATAAACATGGAGTCTCGTGTGTCTTCAAGACGCCTCTTCCGTCCGCTGCTCGCCGTTCTGTTGATCGGCGGCGCGGGCCTTACGAGCGCTGCCCAAGCGCAGACCAAGCCCACGGAGCAAGCGCACGCGCAGCAGGCGCCGCTCAAGGCACCCGATACGATGGCCGAGCGCGTGCGCGGCTGTACCGCATGCCACGGCGTCCACGGCCAGGGCACCGACAACGACTACTTCCCGCGGCTTGCCGGCAAGCCGGCCGAGTACCTGTACAACCAGCTCGTCAACTTCCGTGACGGCCGGCGCAAGTACCCGCCGATGAACTACCTGCTGACGTACCTGAACGACGACTACCTGAAAGAGATCGCCGAGCACTTCTCGGCCGAGCGTCCGCCGTACCCGACGCCGGCCAAGCCGACGCTGCCGGCCGCCACGCTCGCGCGCGGCAAGCAGCTCGTGATGCAAGGCGATCCGTCGCGCAAGCTGCCGGCCTGCGTGGCCTGCCACGGCGCGGGCCTGACCGGCATGCAGCCGGCGATCCCGGGTCTCGTCGGTCTGCACGCCGATTACCTGAGCGCACAGCTCGGCGCATGGCGCTCGGGCAACCGTCGCGCGAAGGCGCCCGACTGCATGCACGAGATCGCGTCGAAGCTGTCCGACGAAGACGTGACGGCCGTGACCGCGTGGCTCGCCGCACAACCGGCGCCCGCCAACCCCGTGCCGGCTCCGGCGCGTTCGATGAAGACTCCGCTCGCCTGCGGCAGCGAACCGCAATAAGGCAAGGGAGACAGACACAATGAAACGCAAGTCCCTGTTTGCACTCTCGGCTGTCGCGATCGTCGCGGCTGCCGCTCTCGTGCCCGTCCTGTGGCCCGGCAACGATACGCTGCACGGCGCTGCCGCCGTCGCCGCCACGCCGGCCGACCAGGCCGCGCTGATCAAGAAGGGCGAATACCTCGCGCGCGTCGGCGACTGTATCGCGTGCCACACGGTGCGCGGCGGCAAGCCGTTCGCCGGCGGCCTGCCGATGGCGACGCCGTTCGGCACGATGTACACGCCGAACATCACGCCGGACGACAAGGACGGCATCGGCAAGTGGACGTCGGACGACTTCTATCGCGCGATGCACACCGGCCGTTCGAAGGACGGCAGCCTGCTCTACCCCGGCTTCCCGTTCGCGAGCTACACGAAGGTCACGCGTGCCGATTCGGACGCGATCTACGCGTACCTGCGCTCGGTCGCGCCGGTGTCGGTGCCGAGCCGTCCGCACGAACTGAAGTTCCCGTTCAACAACCGCAACCTGCTGATCGGCTGGCGCACGCTGTTCTTCAAGGAAGGCGAGTACAAGCCGGATCCGACCAAGTCGGTCGAATGGAACCGCGGCGCCTATCTCGTCGAAGGCCTCGGCCACTGCTCGATGTGCCACACGTCGATCAACATGATGGGCGGCCCGGTGAACTCCGCGGCGTTCGCCGGCGGCCTGATCCCGCTGCAGAACTGGTACGCGCCGTCGCTGACGAACGACAAGGAACTCGGCCTCGGCGACTGGCACGTGCAGGAGCTGTCCGACCTGCTGCAGGCCGGCGTGTCGCACCAGGGCGCGGTGTTCGGCCCGATGGCCGACGTCGTGCACAACAGCCTTCAGTACATGACCGACGAAGATACGCGCGCGATGTCGACGTACCTGAAGTCGATCCCGCAGAAGGCTGAAGCGCCGAAGAACATGCAATACGAGCCGTCGAAGCAGTTCGGCAACGCGCTGTTCGACCAGGGCAAGAAGATCTACGCCGACAACTGCGCGACCTGCCACGCCGAAAACGGCGCGGGCAAGCCGCCGGCCTATCCGCCGCTCGCGGGCAATCATTCGATCGTGATGGAATCGGCAGTCAACCCGATCCGCATGGTGCTGAATGGCGGCTATCCGCCGAGCACGTTCAAGAATCCGCGTCCGTACGGGATGCCGCCGTTCGCGCAATCGCTGTCGAACCAGGAAGTCGCGGCGGTCGTCACGTATATCCGGATGTCGTGGGGCAACAACGGTACGCCGATCTCGCCGCAACAGGTGAGCGACCTGCGTTCCGCGCCGCTTAACTAAATAACGCGCGACACAGACG
>NZ_PQMX01000115.1:0-11635 GCF_004368385.1 Burkholderia sp. B10
GCTCGGGGCTCGGGGCTCGGCACTCGCGACCCGGCGCATCCACGTCGACGCTTCACGAACCGCCTAAGGCATTGCAAGTGCGGCAACCAGCGCGATGCGCCGCGCCGGCCAGCAAACCCTGCACCCGCAGCGGCGCAAAACCCGCGCAACGCGCGTTACGAAGCCGACGCGCGAGCAAACTCAGCCGTTGCGCCACCCGGCGGCAGCGCACGCTCCGGCGCTGCATCAATCTGCACGGGCTGCGTCAACAGATGGCGCACCGCACGCTCCAGCGTGTCGACGCCGATCGCTTCCACCGTCGCACCGGCCCGCAGAATCATGTGCGGCACGCCGACCGGATGCCAGCGCAGATACTTCTCCGGACGGTCCTCGAACAGCGCGGCGACCGGCACACCGAGCGCAGACGCCAGATGCACCGGTGCGCTGTCGGCCGACACGATCACGTCGAGCAGGCTCGCCGCCGCCATCATCTCGGCGACCGACGGCGGCGCGACGTGCCGCGCGTCCACGTCTCGCCACGCGTGCGCATCGGCATCGTGGGCGGCCGACACGACCGGATCGCGGAACACGATCACATCGGCGATCGCGCCGAGCCGCCGTGCCAGCTCGCACCAGCGGTCAGCCGGCCAGCGGCGCTCCGCCGCCTTGTTCGACACGAACAGCCCGACACGCGGTTTGGCGCGCGGCCCGAGCAGTCGATGCCAGGTGTCTTGCAGCGCACGATCCGGATAAACGGACAGCGCGAGACCGTCGAGGTTGGTATGGCCGAGTTCCGGCACGAGCCGGAAGCCCGACAGTGCCTCATGGGCGATCGGCCGCGTCGCGACGTGATCGGGCTTGCGATCGTCGAATTCGGAGTCCGCATCGTGCCAGCGGCAGTCCTTGGCGCCGAGCTGGCGCGCGAACTGGATGCTGCTGCGGTGCATGCCGCCATTGGGCACGACGACGAGGTCGAACCGCAAGCGGCGCAGCCGGCGCACGAGCCGCAGCCGGTCGACGAACGCGCGCATGCGCCCAGGACGATCGTTGCGCTCGCATTGCCGGCTATACACGTAGGTATGGACGGTATGCACATGCGGGTTGCCGGCGAGGACTGCCGCGTTGTAGCGGTTCGCGACCACGTGCAGTTCCGCTTCGGGCCAGCGCTGCTTCAAGGCACTCAGAAATGCGGTCGTGCAAAGCATGTCGCCCAGAAAATCAATCCGGATCACGAGGATCCGGCCCCTCGGCTTACCGTTGGCCATCGATGTAATGTAGCTGTCGTTTTTTATCGTTACGGCCGGAGGAAGCCCCCGCCCTACCTGCTGCCCCTGGCGCGGCGCAAAGGCTCGCGGCGCCGCCGCTGGGTGGCGAGCGACCGATTGTATAGCGTCCGGATGACGGCCCCAATCCCTGCCCCGAACAAAACGGCCCGCTGCACCGCGCGATCGCGATGCAGCGGGCCGCAGGCGATCAAGCCGGCAACAAGGCGTTCAGTACGTGATTTCGACGACGCTGCCGCCGAACGTCGCGCGCAGCTCCGCGAGCAACGCGTCGCTCGGCTTCACGCGCCACGCATCGCCCAGACGCATTTCGCCCTGCGCGCGCGCGTTGCTGTAGTGAATCTGCACCGCGAGCCCGTTCGGCAGCGGCGCCTGCGGGCGACGGCCGCCGTCGCGCCCGCCGCCGCGCGGCGCGGGGGCGTCGACCACGTTGGCGGCGCCCGGTTCATCCTTCGACACGTGCGGCTCGAGCACGCGGCGCAGCACCGCCGCATCGGCGTTGCCGTTCATCGTCAGCCGCACCGCCTGCGCATAGCGGCTGCGCGCGCGTTCGAGATCCATCACCGTGTCGGCCGTGAAGCGGATGCCGCCGGTGAACGCGTCGTTACGCGCCTGCCCCTGCACGATCAGCAGCTCGTCTTCCTTGAACAGCGCCTTGTTCGCCTCGAACTGCTCGTTGAAGATCGTGATTTCGCACTGCCCCGACCCATCGTCGAGCAACGCGATCAGCATCTTGCCGCGCTGCGTCATCTGCGTGCGCAGCGACGCGATGATGCCCGCGACGAGCTTGTCGCGGCCTTCCTTCAAATCACCCACCTTCTGCCGCACGAACCGGCGCACTTCGTCGCGATACGCGTCGAACAGGTGGCCGGACAGGTAGAAGCCGAGCGCGCCCTTCTCTTCCTGCAACCGGCGCTTGTCGTCCCACGCCGGTTCGTCGACGAGCGCGTGCGCGTGCGGCGACTCGGCGCCCATGTCGAACAGGCCGGCCTGCATCGCGTTCGCAGCGGCCTGTTCGGCCGCCTCCATTGCAAGCGGAACCGACGCGAGCATCTGCGCGCGGTTCGGGTTCAGCGAATCGAACGCGCCCGCGCGGATCAGCGCCTCGACCGTGCGACGGTTGACGATGCGCCGGTCGACCCGCTCGCAGAAGTCGAACAGATCGGCAAACGGCTTCTCCTCGCGCGCGCGCAGGATTTCCTCGATCGCATTCTGGCCGCTGCCCTTCACCGCGCCGAGGCCGTAGCGGATCGTGCGCGAACGCGTGCCGTCGGCCTGCGCAACCGGCTCGAAGCGGTAATGCGACTGGTTGATGTCGGGCGGCAGCACCACGAGGTTGTTCGTGACGCAATCGTCGAACAGGATCTTCACCTTGTCGGTGTCGTCCATCGCGAGCGTCATGTTGGCCGCCATGAATTCGGCCGGATGGTGCGCCTTCAGCCACGCGGTGTAATAAGCGAGCAGCGCGTACGCGGCCGCGTGCGACTTGTTGAAGCCGTAGCCCGCGAACTTCTCCATCAAGTCGAAGATCTCGTCGGACTTCTCGCGCGTGAGGCCGTTCTTCGCCGCACCTTCGGCGAAGATCTCGCGGTGCTTGGCCATCTCCTCGGGCTTCTTCTTGCCCATCGCGCGACGCAGCAAGTCCGCGCCGCCGAGCGAGTAGCCGCCGATGATCTGCGCCATCTGCATCACCTGCTCCTGATAGACCATGATCCCGTAGGTCTCTTTCAGGACGGGTTCGACGCGCGGATCCGGATAGTCGACCTTCTCGCGCCCGTGCTTGCGGGCGCAGAAGCTCGGGATCAGGTCCATCGGCCCCGGACGGTACAACGACACGAGCGCGATGATGTCTTCGAAGCGGTCGGGCTGCGCGTCCTTCAGCATGCCCTGCATGCCGCGGCTTTCCAGCTGGAACACCGCGACCGTGTTGGCCTTCTTGAGGAGCTGGAACGACGCCGGATCGTCGAGCGGCACCTGCGCGAGCGACCAGTCGGCCTTGGTCGGGTCGAGGCGACGGATGTAGCGCTCGGCCCAGTCGAGGATCGTCAGCGTCGTGAGGCCCAGAAAGTCGAACTTCACGAGGCCGACGGCTTCGACGTCGTCCTTGTCGTACTGGCTGACGACGCCGGCGTCGTCGCCCTGCGTGTACAGCGGACAGAAATCGGTCAGCTTGCCCGGCGCGATCAGCACGCCGCCCGCGTGCATGCCGACGTTACGCGTGAGGCCCTCGACGCGCTGCGCGAGATCGAGCAGCTGATGCACCTCGTCCTCGTTGTCGTAGCGCTCCTGCAGTTGCGGCTCTTCCTTCATCGCGTCGGCGATCGTCACGTGCTTGCCCGGCTTGAACGGGATCAGCTTCGCAACGCCGTCGGTGAACATGTAGCCGAGATCGAGCACGCGGCCGATGTCGCGCACGGCCGCCTTCGCGGCCATCGTGCCGAACGTGGCGATCTGCGACACGGCGTCCGCGCCGTATTTCTCCTTCACGTACTGGATCACGCGATCGCGGCCGTGCTGACAGAAGTCGATGTCGAAGTCGGGCATCGACACGCGTTCCGGATTCAGGAATCGCTCGAACAGCAGGTTGTAGCGCAGCGGATCCAGATCGGTGATGCCGAGCGCGTACGCGACCAGCGAGCCGGCGCCCGAGCCGCGGCCCGGGCCGACCGGCACGCCGTTGTTCTTCGCCCAGTTGATGAAGTCGGCCACGATCAGGAAGTAGCCGGGGAAGCCCATCTTCGTGATGGTCCCGCACTCGAATTCGAGCCGCTTGTAGTAGGTGTCGCGCTGCGCATCGCGCTCGGCGGCATCCGGGTACAGCTGCTCGAGGCGCTTCTCGAGCCCCTCCTTCGACAGCTGGACCAGGTAATCGTCGAGCGACATGCCGTCCGGCGTCGGGAACAGCGGCAGCTTCGGCTTGCCGAGCTCGAGCTTCAGGTTGCAGCGCTTCGCGATTTCCACCGTGTTCGCGACCGCCGACGGAATATCCGCGAACAGCGCGACCATGTCGTCCTGCGTGCGGAAGTACTGAGCGGTCGTGAAGCGCTTCTGGCGCCGCGGATTCGCGAGCATGTCGCCTTCGGAGATACACACGCGCGCTTCGTGCGCGGTGAAATCGTCCTCGGTCATGAACTGCATCGGATGCGTCGCGACGACCGGCAGCTGCAGCGACGCGGCGAGCGTCGCGGCCTGCTGGATGTAGGCCTCGGCGCCCGGCTGGCCGTAACGCTGCAACTCGATGTAGAAGCCGCCGGGAAACACCTCGGCCCAGCGCTGCGCGTGACGGCGCGCGGCTTCCTCGTTACCGGCCGCCAGCGCGAGCCCGATATCGCCTTGCTGCGCGCCCGACAGCGCGAGCAGCCCTTGCGACAACTCGCCGTCGAGCCAGCTCGCGTCGAGCTCCGCCCGGCCGCGGTACTGGTTCGTGAGCCACGCCTTCGACAGCAGCTCGCACAGATTCAGATAACCGGTCTTGTCCTTCACCAGCAGCAGCAGGCGCGACGGTTTGTCGCGATCGTCCGGATTCGTGATCCAGACGTCGCAGCCGGCAATCGGCTTGATGCCCTTGCCACGGGCTTCCTGGTAGAAACGGACGAGGCCGAACGCGTTGCCGAGATCGGTGAGGGCGAGCGCACCCTGACCGTCGGCGGCAGCGGCCTTGACGATGTCGTCGAGACGCACGATGCCGTCGGCAATCGAGAATTCGGAGTGAACGCGGAGATGGACGAAGCGGGGATCTGACATGGGCGATATTGTAGCCGCGTCGCCGCGACGGCTGCCCAAAAAATCCCCGTGCCTGGCCGTTCGGCCGATGCACGCGGCGCCATATCCGAACGGCCAAGTGTCGGAGCGCGACCGGTTTGCGGGATAATACGGGTTTTCGAATCACCGTCCCGGCTTCGCACCCTTTTTTGCGGGGCCGCCGTGCGTGCGCCGCACGGCCGCGGCCGTTTTCCCGTCGGACCATCATGACCATCGTCAACCTCGCCGCCTACCACTTCGTGTCGCTCGACGCGATCGAGCAATGGCGCCCGCTCGTCACCGCCCGCTGCAACGAACTCGGCCTGCGCGGCACGATCCTGCTCGCGCCGGAAGGCATCAACCTGTTCATCGCCGGCCCGCGCGAAGCGACCGACGCGTTCGTCGACTACCTCCGCCACGATCCGCTGTTCGAAGGCAAATTCGCGACGCTGCAGTTCAAGGAAAGCCTGTCCGACTCGCAGCCGTTCCGCCGCATGCTCGTGCGCCTGAAGCGCGAGATCATCACGATGAAGAAGCCCGCGATCAAGCCCGAACTCGGCCGCGCGCCGTCGGTCGACGCGCGCACGCTGAAGGCGTGGCTCGACCGCGGCCACGACGACGACGGCCGCCCGGTCGTGATGCTCGACACCCGCAATGCGTTCGAGGTCGACGTCGGCACGTTCGACGACGCGCTCGACTACCGGATCGACAAGTTCAGCCAGTTCCCCGAAGTGATCGACGCGAACCGCGCCGATCTCGAAGGCAAGACGGTCGTGTCGTTCTGCACCGGCGGCATCCGCTGCGAGAAGGCCGCGATCCACATGAAGGAAATCGGCATCGACCACGTGTACCAGCTCGAAGGCGGGATCCTCAAATACTTCGAGGAAGTCGGCGGCGCGCACTACCACGGCGACTGCTTCGTGTTCGATTACCGCACCGCGCTGAACCCGCAGCTGCAGCCGACCGAGAACGTCACGTGCTTCGCTTGCCGCGCGGTCGTCACGCCGCAAGCGCAGCAATCGCCGGACTACGTGCCCGGCAAGTCGTGCCCGGCGTGCGCGCAGGCCGCAGCGGCCGCGTAAGCACGGGCCGCTGCGGCTCCCGATGAACGGCTACCGCGGCCGCTTCGCGCCGTCGCCGACCGGCCCCCTGCATTTCGGCTCGCTGGTCGGCGCGCTCGCGAGCTGGCTCGACGCGCGCGCACACGGCGGCGCATGGCTCGTGCGGATCGAGGACATCGACGGCCCGCGCACCGTGCCGGGCGCCGACGACGACATCCTCGCGACGCTCGCGCATTTCGGCATGACGCCCGACGAGCCGCCCGTATGGCAAAGCACGCGCGACGCGCGCTATGCGGCCGAGCTCGAGCGCCTGCGCGCCGCGGGCCTCGTCTACCCGTGCGGCTGCACGCGCAAGGAAATCGCCGATTCGCTGCGCGCCGCGCACGAGCGCCATACGACGCTCGCGTACCCGGGCACCTGCCGCACCGGGCTGCACGGCAAACCGGCGCGTGCCTGGCGGCTGCGCGTGCCCGACGGCGCCGACGCAATCATCCGGTTCGACGATCGCTGGCAGCACGAGCAACAGCAGAACCTCGCCACCGAAGTCGGCGATTTCGTGCTCAAGCGCGCCGACGGCCAATGGGCGTATCAGCTCGCAGTCGTGGTCGACGATGCCGACGCCCGCATCACCCACGTGGTGCGCGGCGCCGACCTGCTCGATTCGACCGCGCGCCAGATCTACCTGCAACGCTGTCTCGGCGTGCCGACGCCCGCATATCTGCACGTGCCGGTCGTCGTCGATGCGAACGGCGAAAAGCTCAGCAAACAGACGGGCGCACTCGCGCTGGAACGCGACGATCCGTTGCCGGCGCTGCGTGCCGCCGCCGCACACCTCGGCCTCGCCGGCGACGGCGAGTTGGCGGGCGACACGCTCGAGTCGTTCTACGCGGCCGCAACCGCTGCGTGGGCACGGCGTTTCGGGCCGCGAAGCGCGTGATGCAAAGCGTGTCGGCGGCTCGCTGCGCGTAGGTCGCAGTCAGCGGCGGCTTGGTCCCTTCGAGAACGGCCTGCGGCGGACGTCGCAAGCCGCTTGTGGCATCGCGCGCCGACCCGAACGCCTCGCACACGGTTGGCAACCGCGCCGCCGTACGCCGCACTGCGGAGGACCGTCGGGAATTGTTGGGAACCGTTGCGCATCGCTGCGCCGCGCCGCCGCAAACCCTTGGCCCAATGAAAAACGGGTGCATGCGCGTCGCATGCACCCGTTGCTGCCACGGCGCTCGCGCGCCGCGGCGACTGCCTGAACCGACCGCTTATGCGGAAGGCTTGCGCGGCATGCCGAACCCGCCGAGCAGCGCGGCGACCTGCCGCTTCGGCCCTTTCTTCTCGGGCTGCTGGACGGACGTCGTCTCCTCGGGTTGCTGCGCCGGCGTCGACGGTTCGTACGGCTTCAGGAAAAAATCGTCGACCGGCGCGTCGTGGCGGCGATGATGACCACCGCGCTCGGCGCTGCCTGAACGACGCGCCGACGCGCCGCGATGCTCGTCGCGGTCGCGACGGCCGCCGCGCTCGCTACGTTCGCCGCGCTCATTGCGCTCGTCGTGACGATGGCGGGCCGGCTTGTCGAGTGCGAGCGTCTGCACTTCGAGCGGACGCTTGATCAGCTTCTCGATATCGGCGAGCTGCTTGCGCTCGTTCGGGCTGCACAGCGACAGCGCGTCGCCCGTCGCCCCGGCGCGGCCCGTGCGGCCGATCCGGTGCACGTAGTCTTCCGCGTTGAACGGCAGGTCGAAGTTGATCACGGCCGGCAGTTCGGCGATGTCGAGCCCGCGCGCGGCCACGTCGGTCGCGACCAGCGCCTCGATCTCGCCGCGCTTGAACGCGTCGAGCGCCTGCATCCGCTCGATCTGCGACTTGTCGCCGTGGATCGCCGAGGCCACCACGCCGTCGCGCTCGAGATTGCGCGCGAGCCGGCTCGCGCCGATCTTGCTGTTGCAGAACACGATCACCTGCTTGAGCCCGCGCCCGCGCAGCAACTGCACGACGGCCGCCTGCTTGTCGCCTTCGGCGACGTCGTAGACGATCTGCGTGACGTTCGCGTTGGTCGAGTTGCTGCGCGCGACTTCGATCGTCTGCGGGTTGCGCAGGTAGGTCGACGCGAGCTTCTTGATTTCCGGCGAGAACGTGGCGGAGAACAGCAGCGTCTGACGCTCCTTCGGCAGCAGGTTCAGGATGCGCTGCAGGTCGGGCAGGAAGCCCATGTCGAGCATCCGGTCGGCTTCGTCGAGCACGAGCATCTGGACCTGGCCGAGGTTCGCCGTCTTTTGCTGAACGTGATCGAGCAGGCGGCCCGGCGTCGCGATCAGGATCTCGACGCCGCGGCGCAGCTCGGCCATCTGCGGATTCATGTCGACGCCGCCGAACACGACCGCGCTGCGCAGCGCCGTGTGCTTCGCGTACGCATGCACGTTCGCGGCGACCTGGTCGGCGAGCTCGCGCGTCGGCGTGAGGATCAGCGCGCGCACCGGATGGCGCGCCGGCGACGCGCTCGTGCTGGCGTGCGGCAGCAGCCGCTGGATGATCGGCAGCGAGAAACTCGCGGTCTTGCCGGTGCCCGTTTGCGCGGCGCCCATGACGTCACGGCCGGCGAGCACGACCGGAATGGCCTGCGCCTGGATCGGCGTCGGCGTCGTATAGCCCTGCTCGACGATGGCTTTCAGGATATCGGGCGCGAGGCCGAATTGATCGAAGGTTGCGTCGGCAGGCTTGGCGACAGAATCGGACATGGTGGCGTTTCGCTCAAAAGGCGCGGCGGGGACATCGTGCGTCAGGCCGGCCGGGCCTGCGCTCATCACATTTCGGAAGTAGACGGAGCCGCGGCGCGCCGCGCGACGCCGCTCTGGCGCCCGGGGCCGGTTCACATCGAACATCGGGCGCCACAGGTCGTGCGGACTCCGTTCGGCGCGAATGCCGGCGGAAAGGGGCATATTGTAGCACTGAGCCGGAATCTGTCCGTGACAACGCTGCGAATGGGCTCCCGCGCCGGTTTGTCATGTACGCCGACAAGGCGTCGCGCGGGCAAAACATTCCGATCGGGCGATGGATGAGATTCGGGGCCGTATGGGGCTCGGTGGCTCGGTGGCTCGGTGGCTCGGTGGCTCGGTGGCTCGGTGGCTCGGTGGCTCGGTGGCTCGGTGGCTCGGGACTCTCGGGACTCTCGGGGGCGCTCCGGTCGCTGAGTCGCTGAGTCGCTGAGTCGCCGGGCCGCTGGTGGCGCTGGGATCGCTCGAACCCGCGCCGCTGCGGCCAGTCCCCGTCGCGCACCGCGCATGCCGCTGCGGTCACCTACCTTCGCGCACCGCGGCGCGCCAGGCCGATCAACCGCCCCCGCCGACCAGCAACCCCGCACCGTTCAACCCTTCTTCTTTTTCTTCTTGTCGACCTGCACGCAGTCGCCGAGCATCGGCGCGGCATTCGGATCGGCGATCTCGTCGCGCAACGTCGCCTCCCTGCCCTTCGTCCACCAGGTATAGCGGCCGGCCTGATAGCGCACGCCCGACCCCGAGACGGTGTCGACGAACAGCATCTGCTGCCCGTTGACCGGCACGAGCGCGAAGCTCTGGCCGTTGCCGGCGCGCCAATACGACACGCGCAGCGGCTGCTTCTCGTTCGCGCACTGGTACACGGTCGGCTGGCGCGCATCGGCGTCGATCTCCTCGACGGTCAGTTGCGCCGCATGCGCAGCCGAAGCAGCGGAAACGGCGGCGCCGGCCAGCGCCAGCGCGACGAAGGTTTGGCGAATCATGCTGGTCCTTGGATGAGACGGTGAGAACGCACGCACGCGGCGTGCGCTGGTCGGAGACGACGCGTCGACGCCCGACGCCCGGGCCATCATGGATCGATGACGTCGGCGCATGCGTCGGTCGGCGCGGCAGCCACATGACCGACCAGCGGGACGATCTTCAGCCCGGCCGATGCGATCCGGCACGGCGCGGCCGCGACGCCGCAGCCGGCCAGGCTCGCCAGCAGCGCGAGCGCGGCGCCGAGCGTCGCGATCCGACCGAGCCGTGACAATCTGGATGCCATCGCGCGCTCCCGGACGGTCAGCGCGACGACACGGGCCGCACGGCCGCCGCCGCGCGCTTCGCGCGCTCGCGGGCTTCGTCGACGTTCGCCCCGGTCGCGAGCGCGACGCCCATGCGCCGCTTCACGAAGCTCTCGGGCTTGCCGAACAGGCGCAGGTCGGCGCCCGGCACGGCGAGCGCGTCGCGCACGCCTTCGAACGCGATGCCGCGCTCGTCGAGGCCGCCGTAGATCACCGCCGACGCAGCCGGCGAGCCGAGCGTCGGATCGACCGGCAGCCCGAGGATCGCGCGGGCGTGCAGCTCGAATTCCGACTGGCGTTGCGACGCGAGCGTGACGAGGCCCGTGTCGTGCGGCCGCGGGCTCACCTCGGAGAACCAGACGTCGTCGCCGCGCACGAACAGCTCGACGCCGAACAGCCCGCGCCCGCCGAGCGCCTCGGTCACCTTGTGCGCGATGTCGCGCGACTTCTGCAGCGCGGCCGCGCTCATCGGCTGCGGCTGCCACGATTCGACGTAGTCGCCCGCCACCTGCACGTGGCCGACCGGCTCGCAGAAGTAGGTGCGCGTCGCCAGCGTGGCCGGGTCGATCGCACGGACGGTCAGCTGCGTGATCTCGTAGTCGAAATCGATGAAGCCCTCGACGATCACGCGCCCGTGGTTCACGCGGCCGCCGGCCATCGCGTAGTCCCACGCGGCCTTCACGTCGGCCTCGCTGCGTACCACCGACTGCCCCTTGCCCGACGACGACATCACCGGCTTCACGACGCACGGCATCCCGATCTTCGCGACCGCTGCGCTGAAGGCGTCGAACGAATCGGCGAACGCGTACGGCGAGGTCGCGAGCCCGAGCTCCTCGGCGGCGAGCCGGCGGATGCCCTCGCGGTTCATCGTGAGCTGCGTCGCGCGCGCGGTGGGGATCACCTCGGCCAGGCCGGCCGCCTCGATGGCCGCGAGCGCGTCGGTCGCGATCGCCTCGATCTCGGGGACGATCAGATGCGGGCGCTCGGCCTCGACCAGCGCGCGCAGCGCAGCCGCGTCGGTCATGTCGATCACGTGGGCGCGATGCGCGACCTGATGGCCCGGCGCGTCCGGATAGCGGTCGACGGCGATGACTTCGACGCCGAGGCGCTGCAACGCGATGATGACTTCCTTGCCGAGTTCGCCCGCGCCGAGCAGCATGACGCGCGTGGCCGAAGGTGAAAGCGGCGTACCGAGCCGCTGACCGATCTGCATGTGATTTCCCGCTGGTTCTGTTGGAGGACGAAACGGCGTCGATGTTAACACGCGCACCGTCGGCGCTTCGGCCCGTTTCGTCGCCGCGTGGCCGGCCCGGGCGGGCGCGAACGTTTTCGCGCACGAAGTGTCGGCTCGCCTCGCGCGGGGCCGGTGCGTTACTCTTACGCCTTGATCAGAATCCGTAGAGGAACGAGGCTCATGTCCCACCTGTCCGCCGCCCGCGCACGCACCGGCCTGCTTCGCCCGTTGCGCGCGCCGCTCTGCGCGTTGACGCTTGCCACGCTTCTCGCCGCCTGTGCGATGCCGACCC
>NZ_PQMX01000116.1:0-11323 GCF_004368385.1 Burkholderia sp. B10
AGACAGCTACAGACTGAAACAGCAACGCAAAGCCGGGCACGTCCCGACATCGAAGAAGTAACGACTGGCTCAGTTTTACTTTGCGCGATCAGGCGCGAAGTGGCTCAGATTTCAAATGCGTTTGACAGCCTGGCGATACAGCGGCATACCGTACTGGTACTTGCCGGTGATGATCCACGCCAGCGCGGATTCCGTGAGCAGCCCGCGCGGGATGATACGCGCTGGTGCGGGTGTGACCTTGATACCGAGATCGCAGCATGGGCACGCGTACTTGACCCGCTGGTGCTGAACGACGCGCACCTGCTCGGGAATCACGTCGAGCCGCTCGCTCGTCTCGACGCCGATCTCCACGAGGGCATGGCCGTCATGCGCGCAGAACCGTTCGGACTCGGGCAACTCGTGCCGCACGACCTCGCGTGGCAGGTTCGGATCGAGCGGTTTGCGCCCACGCTTGCCGCGCGTGTGGGCGGCGACCGATGTGCCGGGCACGTCCTCGCGCGCGGGCGCATCGGTAGTGGTGGCCAATGCTTCAGCTTCGTTGAACAGGCCGAGCTGGTCGGCATGGCGCGCTTCGCTCGATGCGCCGAACAGTTCGTGCTTGTAGGCCCGCAGCTTCTCTTCGGCCAGATCGCGCTGGGCCGTCACGAGTCGAAGCTCACCGCGCAGCGCATCGCGTTCGGCGAGCAGTGCCTGGTATTCCTCAACACTCGGCATGACGGGGCTGTTCGGCATGGCCGATTAGACTATGCCACCCGCGTGGTGTTCAGCTCATCCGCGCGTAATATCGCTGGGGATGCTTCTGGATCACGGCCAGGTCGATGCCGTCGAGCAGCCAGTGCAACTGCTCGGCGCTGAGCGTGATCGTGTCGCCTCCGTTCGGCCAGACGAAGCGGTCGGCTTCGAGTCGCTTGAGCAGCAACCAGAAGCCGTTGCCGCCCCAGCCGAGAATCTTGATACGATCGCGACGGCGGTTGCCGAACACGAACAGCGCCGAGGTCATTGGGTTCAGGCGCATCGCCTGTTCGACCAGGATCGACAGCCCGTTGATGCCCATGCGGAAGTCGACCGGATCACGATGCAGGTAGACCTTCAACCCTTCGTCGAACCGGAACACGGCAGCCTCCCGAGCATCTGGATCACCGTGGCCAGCTCATCGACGCTCGCCTCGCCAAGATCAAATTCGACACCATTCGACAGGCGCACATGTACGAGAGCGCCATCAACGACGTGTCCGGTGGCCGTACAGGGGAAACGGCGGGCACTGTCGATGGCGCGGTGACGACAGGGACAAATGCCTGTGCTTCACTCACCGGAACACGACGCGCCGAACCCGGGATGTCGATCGATACGCCGTCTATCACCAGCGGGTCCGGTCTAGTTGGCGTTTGCAGCGTATGCTGCTGATAGCGCGAGATCCAGCGACGCAACTGGTTCGGGTTGACGTCGTGATCCATGGCCATTCGGGCAATCGACACGCCCGGCTTCAGGCAAAGCTCGACCAGCTCTTGGACGGCAGCCTCATCAAATTCCCGCCGGCCATCCCGTCGGCGGCCGACCACCAGTCTGCTTCGAAGGTCCTGTTTCTCTGTCATCACGGTCTGAGTGCATGTGTCCACGCGGACACTTAGCATCTGACCTTCTGCCTACCATTGGTAGGGCGTCATTTATTGACGGCTTACAACAAAACAGTACGTCATGAGCGATCGAGCAACGGCTCATATCCTATCGCGTCATTGTCCGCCAAAGACGTCCCCACCGAGCTGAAACGCGCCGGCGGGTCGCACATCTGGTTGAAAAGCTCACCGCCCGACCGCTTCATGTCGCCGCTTGCGGCGAGTCCTTTCGGTTGTCGTGATACTGATGAAATAACACCGAGCACACCAATGGCCACGTCGAATGGTATTCGGTGTGGCGAGCCATCGATGGCCTCGGGCACATTCCCACTCAAGTCTGGTTGCGCTATTCACATAGGTCGCTGAGACACACTTCCCACCACGCTCAAGCGCAATGCTTCTCATCAGATCAAGCCCAAGCCTGAACCCGTCACGGCTGCACACTGGGCACCAATGCCCCCGTACAACTGCCGCAGGAGCAGCCTCCCAGCGATGGCCGTATTCGCACTCCCATTCCAGCCGAGTCGCCGCGTTTCGGTATGTTTCAGACAAGCACCGGCCGCCGAGCTCCCTCGCCCGCTGGCGCATGCGCTCGATACCAAAGCGCATTGCCTCCCGCTGACACTCCGGGCACCAAGCACCACGAAAGATTCTCGCGCCTTGTGTTTCCCACTCGTGATCAGCACCACACCGGAACCTGTAGTAGGCTTTGCTGCCCTCGTAGACCTTCGAGAGACAAACCCCACCGTGGCTCTTCGCTCGTTCACGTAGCCTTTCCAGGCCGTCCTTGTGACGATATGCGTGCACCTTCTCTCGGTCCGCGCAAATGCGACACCATGCACCCCGCACGATCTCGGTACCGGAAGTCTCCCATTCGTGTCCAACAGCACACCGGAAACGATAGCGCTCTGTCAGTTTCGTGTAGCCGGCCGACAAACACTTGCCGCCTCTCGCTCTCGCCGCGGCTCGCATGCGCGTCATCCCATCCGGATCGGCCATGCGCCTCGAATGTTGCGCCCTCGCGCAGAGCACGCACCAAGAGCCTTTTCGCAGATTCTCGGCCGTCTTCTCGAAAACGTGCCCTGCCTTACATACAAACTGGAGTCGTGTGCCTCGGCCCGCGTACTGCTCCGAAAGACAGCGGCCGCCGGCGTGGCGCGCGAGTTGATGGATCTGACGAAGGACCTCGTCAACGCGACATGCCGGACACTGGACCATCGTGTAGAACAGATAGGAGCCGCATCGGCTTGATTCGTGTCCCTTGCGACATCGAAATCGATACTGCGCGTGCCAGCCTTTCCATTCAGATTCCAGCAACTTCAGTCCGTATGGACGAAGAGCCTCTCGCATTCGCTTCAACTGATCGAGTGACAACGTTGCTGCTCCGCAAAATTCCTTTCGTCAGCTTACCCGCGCAGAGAGGCCCAGAAGTCGACCAACTCCGACGTATGATTCTCACAAGTTACTCTCGTGAAATCACGGCCACCCGCGCCATGCCCTAACCAGTCACCGGGAGTTGCGAAATCCTATTTTTCAGATTGCGAAATAATCTCTCCGAAATCGAACCCTTTCAATTTATTTTGCTCCACAAGCTCTCTAAAACGCTCGGATACAAATACTGTAGCAGGACTTTCTTTTAGGCGAAATATATCAGCCCCCTCTATGCGACTCTTCAGAAGAAATATTTTATTAAAAACCGTCGCCTGAGGATAGACTTTGAATTTTGACGCATCCATATCGACAGCATTCTCTATCACCCGGGTTACATGAAATCCGAACATGTCCTTTACCGGGGCGTCGACCTGCAATATCTCCCCGCTGTCACGAAGTACCGGCGCCAATACATCAAGTGCCCGCTGACTGAACACGAGAAACGGAGATAGCATCGTATGAACGTCGCTGGTCTTTTTTCTGCGCGAAGTGCCCCACGTAAGCTTAACGGGGTCATAGTCATGGCCAAACCCTCGCCCGCATAGAGCGGTTGCTCGTATAGCTACGCTCTTGTCATATGCGATTTCACCGTCATCATCGACTTGAACGAGAGGCTGAAATGCTTCATCCTGCCTCATGCCATAAATATTGCCCATATAGCCTCACAATTCAGAAAGAACGGACTTCCACGGTGTGTCTCTGGATGCGTTCTGCAGCGTTTCTCTTATCGCTTGCAACTGGTCAAGAACAGCTTCCTTGCCACCCAGATCGGCCTGTTGCAGGAGTTGGTTGACCTTCTGGAAATAAACGTCAGGATGTTTCCCGTTATGCAATATACCGCCAAGATTGTCGGCATTATTCCTATTAGGCAAAAACACCCCATTCAATTCAGAATCAACGTCAATACCGTATTTGCTCAAAATAGCACGCGCAGGAGCAGCTTGCTTCGAAGTATCACCAACGATATGGTGTGCGGCAGAGTTGGCCGGGCGAGTTATGCCCGACTTCTCCATATTGTTACTCAGCTTGACTGAGCACCAACCCCATGGGTCGGTCCATTGCTGCGAATTCGGGCCATAGGCATATAAATTTCCACCTCCATATAGCCCAATCGGATCCTGATTGATAAACCGCCCCACATCCGGATCATAGAACCGAAACGTGTTGTAGTGTAGCCCCGTACTTTCGTCGGCATACTGACCGGCATAGCGCAGCGGCTGATCCGTCCGCGCGGTCGCGAGCTGCCGCTTGCTCGGCTCGACTTTTCCCCACGCCGTGTATTGCCCCGCCCAGGCCAGCTCGCCAGCCTCGTCGGTGACCTCTTGCGGCGCCCCAGCCAGATCCGTATGGAAGTGGTAGATCCGCGACGCGCGCTTCGCCGTATCGATCGCGGCCGCGGCCAGGGCCTCGGCGATCACCGCATCGACGCGGGCAGCCGGTGAGTACGGATCATCAGGGCTGTACACATAGCTGCTCACGCCTGTCTCGCGCACTTCCTGCGCGAGGCGCAAGCCTTCCCATACGAACCGTTTCGTCTCGCTGCGCAGTTTCACGCCACGCACGTCGAAAGTGGTATCGGTCTTCGAAATACGCCGACCCAGCGAATCGTACTGGAAGCGCGTTTCGACCACGCCACGCGCGTCCTGCGTGCGCACCGCGATCAGCCGATCTTGCCCATCGTATGTGAAGCGCTGCTGCCGGTTGGCTCCGCGAAGCTTCGTCGCCAGATTGCCGAACGGATCGTATTCGAAGCGGATGTCCTGCCACATCCGCAGACGATTGCCTTCGACGTATCCGCGACTCTTGCCCTGTGCGCCGTCGAGCATATTGCCAGCGGCATCCCAGGCAAATTCCTCGAGCTCGCGATCCATGGTGTTCACACGACGTGTCAGCTGTCCGGCCGGATCGTAGCTGTACTGCGTGCTGCCACGCAGGCAGTCGCTGATCTCGATCAGTTCACCCGCTGCGTCGTAGCCGTAGTTACGCCACAACTGCCCGCGTCCTCGGCCGAGTGCGTCCGGTTGGAAACCCGCGGACTGCCAGACTCGTCGGCCAAGCGGATCGTAGGCAAAACGCTGAGTCAGCCTTCCCTGCGTTCTCGCGATCTCGCGATGCAAGTCGTCACGCTCGAAGTCGCTCACCACCTGATCACCACAGCGGATCTGGTGAACGTGGCCGGAGCCATAGCGCAGCATCTGTAGCGTCTGGTCATTCGGTAGCGCGAGCGATATCACGTTGCCCAGTTCATCAAGGTTGTATTCGACGTCGCCATTGGCACCGTGCTCGGCGACAAGGCGACCAACCTTGTCGTATTCGAAACGCACCACGTCCGGAGTGATACCCAGTGCGATACCCGCGGACGTCGGTGTACGCTCGATCTTCACCAGTTGGTCATTCTTGTTACGCTCGTAACGTGTAGTATCGGTCGGCGTATGCTGGACCTTCAGGTTACCCATCCGGTCGCGTTCGAATCGAATCGTGCGGATCGGACGATCCGCCGTCGCATGACGGTCCAGCGAGCCCACGACGTCCACAGCAAGCAATTCACCGCCTTCGCCATACTCGAATCGCCGCTGGACACCGTCGGGCCTCGTTTCGGTCAACAGACGGCCGCCGGCGCTGTACGTGAAAACGTAGCGTGCGTGGTCCTGCTGGAGTTCGCGCAGGCGTCCCGCTACGTCATAGTGATAGCGGGTCCGTCGTCCGGCAGGATCGATCGCTTCGACAAGTTGACCGCGGGCATTGCGCAGTGACTGCTGCATCCGGCCTCCGAGGCCGACATGCCGCACGACGAGCCCCGCCGCGTCGTACTCGAAAGTCTCCGTGCTGCCATCGGGATACGTGATGCGACGTGGCTCGCCGGTCGGACGTATGTCATACGCGACCCGCTGCCCCAGGGCGTTCTCCCGTGCAAGCGGCAGTCCAAACGCGTCGAAACTGCTGCGCGTGGTTTTACCGGAGCAGTCCGTATAGGCAACCAATTCTCCGAGACGATTCCACTCGAGCGTCTTGCGGCCGCCACGCGCGTCAATATGTGCGATCGGCAACGCAGTCAATCCCTTCGGATACTCGTAGCGATTCTCGTGGCCAAGCGGATCCTTGGTCGACAGCAGCCGGCCTTGTGGATCGTATTCCGCCCGCCAGGCGCCGCCGTCGGCCCCGACAACTTCCACGGGCCGCATGCTGTTGCCGTCGTAACGAGTCCGAGTCGTACGGCCCAGCGGATCAGTCTCGGCGACGATCCGGCCCGCGTCGTCGTACTCGAACTCGACCGTGCGCTCACCCGGCAGTATCAGCATCACCGGCATGCCGGCGTCGTTGTACCTGATCCGGTGGAGTCCGCCGTCGAAGTCGGTGTACTCGACAATCTGAAACTGCGCGTCAAAGCGCCAATGCGCGGTTCGACCATCGGCGTACCGAACGCGAGTCTTGCGGCCTTCGATGTCATATTCGAGCGTCGCGTCCTCGCCTTCGCTGGTGCGCGTCGCCACAACCCTCGGCTGCCCTTCGATCGTCGACCACACGTAACTCGACGTGAAACCCAGTGCGTTCACGTGACTCGCCATCAGGCCATTGACGTACGTAAATCGCCGTACGACCGCCCCGTTCGCATCCGTCACGGACGCCAATTGACCGTTTTCATCGTACCCGTAAGCGACAGCGAGGCGTCGTTCGTCACCATGGACTAGCGTGACCGAACCAAGGCGGCCGTGCTCCCCTTCGTAGTCGAGCACGGCCTGCATTCCGCCGCACGTCAGAATCTCGGCGACGCGGCCGCGGCTATCGCGCTCGAACTGGCACCACTGCCCCGCCTGATCCTCGATACGGCGCACCCACGCGATGCGGCCGGAGTCCGGCTCGTATCGGCCGAAGTCGTAATACGTCTCGCCAATGTCATGCAGGATGTAGCGGCCGTCGGGCGTACAGGTCAGATAGCGTTGCTCGGCCTCGCTGAATGCGGCTTGCCCGGCACGCAGCAACGGAAATCCGCTCTCGCGCCCTTGCGCGTCGGTGTACCAGAGGTGCCCGTCGCGGGCATGCAGGCGAAGCTCCCACGGCGCGACCCAGCCGCGGCCAAGCGTCCCTGCATAGTCAATACTGCTCGAATAGAACCGCTTGATCGCGACCGGCATCGGGCTCGGGATCACGAAGTCAGTTTCCGATTCGGCCAACAGGATCTTTCTTCCGGTCGTGACGTCGACCGGGTTGCCGAACATCCCGCCGAGCGCCTTGTTGATCGCTGGCCCGGCAACGTACCGCCCGAATGCCTCACCGAGCACGTACCCGCCGATGAACTTCGCAGCGCACGGCAACACCGCGCGCGACAGCCCGCCAGCCTGCTTCAACAACCCACCCAAGCCGCCGACCAGCCCCGCCAGCACGAACGCCCATTCCGTCGCCGTTCGCAGCCACGGCGGCACTTCGTCTTCGACTGGTAGGTATGTCTGCGTGCCGCCGTGGAAGAACGTGTCGTGAGAACCGTCGCCGATCGTCGCGCCGCAGGTAATCTTGTCGTCCTTCCGCGCCGCGGGCCGCCCGTTGATGAAGATGTTCGTCGATCCCTGCGCGACAAGCGGAATGGGATTGTGCTTGCTGCAAGCCACGCCGCTCAGCGTCGCATAGGCCGCCGACAAGGAATTGACGTAGACGTCCGGCGAGCCGGTAATGATGTTGCCGGATTGCGAGCTGAACATCTTCCCGATCGACTCCCCTATTGATAGGAGAGCCTGCGCTCCGATACCGGCCATCATGCCGGCCAGCAACGCCACGCCGAATCCGCATGTGAACGTGGCGAACGCCACTGCGGCGATCAGGGCGATGCCCAGCACGGCTCCGACCAGAAAGCCCGCAAGTGCGCTGGTGTGATCGATCGGATCAGTGACTCGTGCGGCTTCGTACACGATGATTGTCCTTTGCTGTTGTTATGCCGACTCTTGTTCTGCCGGACGGTAGCCGTCGAGCCAGTTGCGCCACAATGCGTCGAGCGTTTCGCCGAAGCTCTTCGCGCTCGACGCGGTAAAGATCAGCACGCGTCCCGGGGCAACGATGAATGCGCCTTGCCGTTGAAAAACGGTCTTCGGGCCGTTCCGATAGGCAGCGTCGATGCGCTCCCCAGGCATGCCTTCAGTTTCTGGGCCAAGCCGTTCTGCCTGACGCGAAAGCACCCGGTGTCCCTGCAATCGCGATTTGAGCAGCGCGATCTGACGATCGATATACGGCGCAAGGGTCTCTCCGTCCTTCAGCCAGTCGCGTGCGACACTGAGGTTCGGCTGCGCGGCTGTATCGGCCGGCACGAACAGGTTGGTCGTGCGATCCTCGAAACCGTTCGGCAGAACGATGCTGCCCTCGTGAATCCGGATACGGTTTTCGGAATCCGTCATGCTGGTTCTCTCGTCATGTGTAGTTGTTGGAATGAGTGGAAATCAGCGCCCACTCGCGCCACCACTCATTTTCCCTGCAGCGCGACGGTGCTTTCCCGACGCAAGCGCAAGCTGCCCGCGAGCAATACGACATGCGCGACGAGCCACGCGTAAAACGCAACGCCGTAGCCGGATATCGGCGTCGCAACTGCTTCGTTGAAGTACCACTTCGTCGTGAACGGTGAGCAGAGCGCACACGCGAGCGCAGCGGCCGAAAACTGGCTCGCGCGGGTATGTCGGCTCCGAGCGAGCTGGACGGCCGCGGCCACGTAGAGCGGATTGGCCAGCCATGCTGGATTGAGCATGAACAGTCCCAACCAGCCTTGGGCGAGAACCGACAGCCCGCTGAGTGACGCTTCCTTTTCGAAATGCATCGCCGGCATCGTCAGCGAGAGGAGGTACAGCGCCCCGGATACGCCGAGGACCGTCTCTCGCCTGACACGCGGCGTCGAATCAAAAACGTTCATCATTTCCCGAATCCATTGCACGACGCTTCAACCGTCACGCGTGCGTTCAATCCGTCTGGCCGGCCGGCGTCACGACCTTCTCGCCGCGCGCGCGCATCGCTGCGCGTTGCGCCTTCGGATCGAGCGGCGGCCACGGCGCGCCGGCCGTGACGATCTTGCGACGAACCTCTTCGATACGCGTACGCGCCGGCGAGTCCGCGGCCGTATGGTTCTTCAACTCGTTCTGCAGCACCCACCCGTACGACACGCCGAGCTGGCTGGCAATCTTCGGATCCGCGCCGTGCGAGAGGAGATAGTCGACGACGTCCCACTGCTGAATCATCGTCGCCTCGAAGAGTGCGGTCTTTCCAAGCGAATCGCGAGCGTTCACGTTCGCCTTGTGCTCAACCAGCAGCTTCAGCTGGGGCAGCAGCCGGTTCTCTGCAACAGCGAAAATCATCGGCGTGTCGCCGTTGTATTGCCAGTTGGGATCGAGTCCGCTGTTCAACAACACGCGCAGGAGGTTGGGTGTATCGGCCCGCAATGCAACATCGACTACCGATCCGCCGCTGCTGCCAACCGGCGCCTTGGGATCCGCACCGTTCTTCACGAGCACCGAGATGATCTGGTAGCGCGGATTGGACGCGTCATTCTTGACCGGGACGATTTCCTGCACGGCATACGACAGCAGCGTCGTATTCTTCGCGCCCGGCGCATTCAGATCGGTCTTAGGCGCAAGCTGCTGAACGCGAGTGAGATCGCCGTCATGAATGGCCTGAGCCAACGTGAGTTGCTGCCCCGAAAAGAAATCCTCCGGTGCGTAACGCTTGAAGCCAGTCATGTTCGTCCCTTGGGCTTGAGTGGGCCACCAGAGCGGCGAGGACACTCCAACGAGTGCGGCAATCGCGCCGGCGGTTATCGCTTTTTTGTATCGCATCAGTGAGATGAATTCAGTTGGGAGACCAGGTCGAGTTGATCCTTTGCGACCTGCTGGTTGATCCCGTTCGTCACGTCACCCATCAGGTGACGGCCGACCGTGGTCACGCTCTCACCATCGAGCGTGACGGGGCTACCAACAGCCTTGGGCATCAGCGCCGCCGTACCGTCGCTGATCGGCCCGAGTCGGCCTTCCTGCAGGCCGGTCAGGATATCGCCGTCGACGCGGTAGGCCGTGATGTTGGCCGCCTGGGCGGTCCCGCCGTACTGCGCGACGGTCTCCGGATTGAGGCCGGCAGCGTTGAAGGTCACAGCAGAACCGCCGCTGGCCTCGGCTGCAGCGGACGCGAGCCCGCCGCCGAGCGAATGCCCGGTGAAATCGACGCCGGCCGACGCACCCGTGGTCTCGATGTTCTTGCCGATCGTGACCGCATTGCGGTAATACGGCGCATCGGCGCCGAGCCCTTGTGCCATGTTGTTGCTCATGTCTTCGCCGAAGAGCTGCTGGGTTCCCTTGAACGCGACCGTCGGCTTCATGCTGTCGCCGAAAACATTCGGATCCGGGATATACATCTGCGACCCGAAGTTGCTACCGCTTTTCTCGAAGTCGCTCGGCTTGAGCCCGAACGCCTTCAACGCCTCCGGATCGTTCGTCGCCATCTTCCATCCGGTCGGCGGCGGATCGTTCGGGTGATACACGTGATCCGCGAGCTTCGCCAGTTGCTGCGCCTTCAACGAGCTCGCCAGTTTGGCCGCCGCCGCGCGCGTCGCCGGATCGGGGCTCGCCAGCCCCTTCGCGATCGTCGCCTGCTCTGCCGCCCATTCGAGCGCAAGCGCCTGTTCCGCGGATTGCGCACTGCCGCGATTCAGATGGATGACCGGCCCGTCGAGATAGATGCCGTTCGCGTTGATGACGATCGTTGACGGACCGAAGGTCAGCTTGATGCTGTCCGGCGTCATCGTCACGACGCCATCGCCGACACGATGCTCGATGCCGTCGCTCGCCTGATGGCTTTGCATGCCGGGCCCGGCCTTGCTTGCGATGGCCTTCGTATTGATCACGTTCGCCGTGGTGTCGCGCGTCAGCGCGATGGTTTCCTTCAATCCGCCCTGCGCGATCTGCTTCGTCTCGCTGCCCTTGAGCAGCGACACCGTGCGGCCGCCGGCTTCAACCGTATGCGTTTCCGAATCCTTGATGACCGTGTTCATGTCCTTCTGCGCGTGCAGAAAGACCTCTTGCGCGCCGTTCACGTCGGAGAACCGCAGTTCGTTCGAGCCGGCGCCCTTGTGCGTCTGGCTCTTGATCCCCATGGTCTGCCCGGCGGCCCCGTGATAAGGATTGCCTTGCTCGCCGTTGTAGACGCGGCCCACAATAACCGGATTGTCGGGGTCCCCTTGATTAAACGCGACCAAGACCTCCTGATTGATCCGTGGGATGGCGGCCGCCCCCCCCCCGTCGCCCGGCCAAGGCTGGGAC
>NZ_PQMX01000117.1:0-11166 GCF_004368385.1 Burkholderia sp. B10
GTGACGGGTGGGGTTGCGGCGTCCTTCGCAGCGGGTTTGGCGTCGGGCTTCGCACCCGACCTTGCGCCGGACTTCTCGTCGGATTTCGCTCGGAGCTTTGCGTCGGAGTTGGCCTGCGGCTTGGCAGCGGGCCTCGCACCTGGCCTCCTGCCGGACTTCACACCGGGCTTGGCGTCGGACTTGGCCTGCGGCTTAGCGGCGGGCTTCGAACCGGGCCTCGCATCGGACTTCTTGTCGGACTTGGCGTCGGGCTTCGCATCTGACTTGGCACCGCGCCTCACCCCAGACTTCGCTCGCGACTTCCGCGCGTCGCCGGCCGACACCTCGCTCTCTTTCGCGTTCTTCGCGCCGCCCGACGCGACGCTTGCCTCGGCGCCTCCGTCGATCGATATCCCGTCCGGCAATACCGAAGCGAGCGTCCGCACCCCAGCCGCCAGCTCCCGTTTCTGCGCGGCCGTGAGGCGTTTCACCCAATACTCGGCGCGCGATGCGCTCGACCGGTCGGGCAACGGGAACGACGCAAGCACCGCGCGCGGCTTGCGCGAGCGCGTGTAGCGGGCGCCCTTGCCGGACGCGTGCTCGTCGAAGCGGGCGGCGACGTCGGTCGTGATGCCCGTGTAGACGCTGTCGTCGGCGCACTCGATCAGATACAGAAACCAGGACATGGGAACGCGGCAGGCTGCGAAGCCGTCAGTGTCTCAGAAATGAAGGCGGGCGCCGCGAAACACGCGTGGCGCGAGCGTCGTCACGTGCCGCGGCGGAACGGATCGTGTTCGCGCAATTCGTCGACGTAGGCGTGGATATGCTCGGTCTCGCGCTCCAGAAAGCGCGCGACCGCATCGGAGAACGCCGGATGCGCGAGCCAGTGCGCGGAATGCGTGACGGTCGGCAGAAAGCCGCGCGCGAGCTTGTGCTCGCCTTGCGCGCCGCCCTCGAAGGTATCGAGCCCGGCCTCGATGCAGAACTCGAGCAACTGGTAGTACGCCGTCTCGAAATGGAGGCACGGCACGTGTTCGAGCGCGCCCCAGTAGCGGCCGTACAGCGTGCCGCCGCGGCCGTCGGCGCCGCGCCGGTACACGGCGAGCGAGCTCGCGATCGGCCGCCCGTCTGCTTCGGCGATGACCAGCAGCAGATTCTCGGGCATCGTCGCGCCGATCGTGCGGAAAAACTCGAGGTTCAGGTACGGGCTCGAATAGTGCTCGCGATAGGTCTGCCGGTAGCAACGCGTGAAGAAGCGCCAGTCGGCCTCGGTGATCTGCTCGCCGGCGAGCCGCCGGAACGTGATGCCGGCGTCGCGCACCTTGCGCCGTTCCGCGCGGATGTTCTTGCGCTTCTTCTGCTCGAGCGTGCCGAGGAAGTCGTCGAAGTCGCGATAGCCGTCGTTGAGCCAGTGGAACTGCACGCCCTCGCGCAGCATCATGCCCATCGATTCGAGCAGGCGGGCCTCGTCGCCGGTCGGAAACAGCACGTGCAGCGACGACACGTCGCTCTGCTCCGCGAACGCGAGCAGCGTGGCCGCGAGGCGGCGGCGCGCGTCTTCGTCGGCGGCGAGCAGGCGCGTGCCCTGCACCGGCGTGAACGGCACCGCGCACAGCAGCTTCGGGTAGTAGGGCAGGTCGTTGCGCTGGTACGCGTCGGCCCATGCCCAGTCGAACACGTATTCGCCGTACGAATGCTGCTTCGCGTAGACGGGCGCGGCGGCCGTGAGGCGGCCCGTGTGCGCGTCGGTGAGTGTGACGAAGTGCGGCGACCAGCCGGTATCGTCCACTGCGCAGCGCGCGACGTGCAGCGCGTCGAGGAACTCGTGGCGCAGGAACGGCGTCGGCTGCGCGTCGCGTTCGAGCAGCGCGTTCCATTCGTCGGCCGGCACCTCCGCGGGAGACGACAGGATGCCCGTGCGATAATCGATGCGTTCGTGTTTCAAGCGTGAATCCGTACTGTTGGATGCCGCCGGAAGCGTGCCGCGGTGGCTCGCGTCCGGGGCGTTTCGTCAACCGTTCAGCGCGCGCCGCCCGGCTGCGCCGATGCCGTCATGAAGACCCGACTCGCTCTTGCCCAGATCAACGTCACCGTCGGCGATTTCGCCGGCAACGTCGCGCGGATCGTCGCGGCCGCCCGCGCAGCGCACAACGATGGTGCGCATCTGATGATCGCGCCCGAACTCGCGCTGTCGGGCTATCCACCCGAAGACCTGCTGCTGCGGCCCGCGTTCTACACGGCGGCGGCCGCCGCACTCGACGCGCTCGCCGACGCATTGCGCGAGTTCAACGGGCTCGCGGTGCTGGTCGGCCATCCGCTGCGCAGCGCGGCGGGCGAGGCGGCCGGCGGCGAGCCCGCCGTCGATGGTAATGCAAACCGCCCGATCGAGCGCGGCGTGCCGCCGGTCGACACGTACAACGCGGCGTCGCTGATCGTCGGCGGCAAGATCGTCGGCACCTACCGCAAGCAGGATCTGCCGAACGCCGACGTGTTCGACGAGAAGCGCTACTTCGCGACCGACACCGAGCCGCTCGTGTTCGAGCTGAACGGCGTGAAATACGGCGTGATCATCTGCGAGGACGCGTGGCACGCATCGGCCGCGCAGATCGCCAAGGCCGCCGGCGCGCAAGTGTTGCTGATCCCGAACGGCTCGCCGTATCACATGAACAAGGAGGCGCTGCGCATCGACATCCTGCGCGCGCGGATCCGCGAGACCGGCTTGCCGATGGTGTACGTGAACCTGGTCGGCGGCCAGGACGAGCTCGTGTTCGACGGCGGCTCGTTCGTGCTGGACGGCGACGGTGTGCTGGTCGCGAAGATGCCGCTGTTCGACGAAGGCCACGCGATCGTCGAATTCGACGGCGCACGGCCGCTGCCGGGCGCGATCGCCCCCGAGTTGCCGGTCGACGCGCAGGTTTATCGCGCGCTCGTGACCGGCGTGCGCGACTACATCGGCAAGAACGGTTTTCCCGGCGTGCTGATCGGGTTGTCGGGCGGCGTCGATTCGGCGCTGGTGCTGGCCGTCGCATGCGATGCGCTCGGCCCCGAGCGCGTGCGCGCGGTGATGATGCCGTCGCGCTACACGGCCGACATTTCGACGACCGACGCGGCGGAGATGGCGCGGCGCGTGGGCGTGCGCTACGACGAGATTGCGATCGCGCCGATGTTCGACGCGTTCCGCGCGGCGCTCGCGGGCGAGTTCGCCGGCCGCGCGGAGGACGCGACGGAGGAGAACATCCAGGCGCGCATTCGCGGCACGCTGCTGATGGCGCTGTCGAACAAGTTCGGCTCGATCGTGCTGACGACCGGCAACAAGAGCGAGATGGCGGTCGGCTACTGCACGCTGTACGGCGACATGGCCGGCGGCTTCGCGGTGATCAAGGACATCGCGAAGACGCAGGTGTACCAGCTGTGCCGCTACCGCAACGCGACGCCCGATTACGGCACGCGCGACGTGATCCCCGAACGGATCCTGACGCGCGCGCCGTCGGCCGAGCTGCGCGAGAACCAGACCGACCAGGACAGCCTGCCGCCGTACGACGTGCTGGACGCGATCATGCGGATGTACATGGAAGAGGACCGGCCGCTCGGCGAGATCGTCGCGGCCGGCTACGCCGAGGCCGACGTCGCGCGGGTGACGCGGCTCATCAAGATCAACGAATACAAGCGCCGCCAGGCGCCGATCGGCATTCGCGTCACGCACCGGGCATTCGGACGCGACTGGCGCTATCCGATCACGTCGCGCTTCACCGAGCGGGTCGACTGACCGGCGCCCGGCTTAGCCCTGATTAGCGCCTACTAGCGCTTACAATCGGGATCGCGATTCTGCATCCAAACGAGCATTGAGGGACAACCATCATGAAACGCATCACCGCCATCATCAAGCCGTTCAAGCTGGACGAAGTCCGCGAAGCGCTCGCCGAAGTGGGCCTCACCGGCCTGACGGTGACGGAAGTGAAGGGCTTCGGCCGCCAGAAGGGCCACACCGAGCTGTACCGCGGCGCCGAATACGTCGTCGACTTCCTGCCGAAGATGAAGATCGAGGTGGTCGTCGCGGAAGCGCAGGTCGATCAGGTGATCGATGCGGTGATCGGCGCCGCGCGCACGGGCAAGATCGGCGACGGCAAGATCTTCGTGTCCGACGTCGAACGCGTGATCCGCATCCGCACCGGCGAAGAGAACGAAGCGGCGGTCTGAGCGTCGCCGCCGGCCCGCGCGGTCGTACCGCGCAGCGGGGCGCACGATTGCGGGCCGCCCAATAAAAAACGGTGCGGATACCCGGTTGGGTACCGCACCGATACGCGCCTCTCGCAGCAGCGTGGAAAGTGTTGTCGATTCGTTCTTTGACGGCGCCCGATCAGAACAGGTGCTGGATGCCGGCGTAGACGCCGGTCTGGCTGCCGCCCGGATGCGGGTTGCCGGTCGACACGGCGGTGCCTGCACCGTTCGCGTTCAGACCGAAGTTGGCCGTCGAGCTGTTGCGCACCGTCGCGGCCTGCAGGTCGAACAGCGTGCGCTTCGAGATGTTGTACGAACCGCCGATCGTGTAGATGTTCGCGTTGCCGCCGCCGTGGTTCGCGTTCACGTGATACACGGCCGCGATCAGCGCCGCTGCCGGCGTGGCCTGCCACGTCACGCCGCCCCACACCTGTTGCGTACCCGTCACGCCGGCGTTGACTGCCGGGCCGCCGCTGCCGTCGGCGCGCGAGGCCTGGTAGGCCGCCTGAACCTTGAACTGGCCGAGGAACACGTTCACGCCCGCGAAGTATTCACGCGAGTAGTTGAACACGTCCGAGAAGCGGCCGTTGCTGTCGCGCGTTTCGTCGTAGATGCCGCGCAACTGGAACAGCGAGTTCGTGTAGGTGACCTGACCGCCCATTGCACGACCCGGTTGGCCGGCCGTCGTGTTGCCGTTGAAGCTGGTCGAGTTCGAGAACGAGAACTGGCCGTAGAAGTCGAGGCCGTAGAGCGACGGCGACTGGTACGACACGTTGTTGCTGGTCTTGTTCCAGTTGCGGCCGCGCACCAGCGATGCCGTCGACCAGGCCGACTGGCCGAACGGGTCGAAGTCCCACACGCCGTTCGCGATCGCGAGTTCGCGACCCAACAGCAGCGTACCGTAGCGATCGTTCGAGATCCCGACCGTCGCGAAACGATCCCAGATCGAGCCGCTCGTGCCCAGGCCGCCGTTCATCGTGTTGAACGCGCCTTCGAGGTGGAACAGGACCTTGTTGCCGCCGCCGATGTCCTCGCTACCCTTCAAGCCCCACAGGCTCGTGCCCCAGTCGCCGCTTTCCGCGCGCACTTGGTGGCCGTTCTGAAGGCCGTTCAGGTACTCAATGCCGGCATCCAGGCGACCATACAGCGTCACGCTGCTCTGCGCGTGCGCCGTCACCACCCCAGCAGCCATCAGCGCGGCCGCGACCAAAGCTTTCTTCATCATCTCCTCCATACCCTGTCAAAAAGTCAACCCAGACTGCACGAGATGCCCGTTGCAGCGAGCGCCGGGCAAAAGCGAAAAGCGGGATAACCAGGGAGACCTCGTGCAAGGCCGGTTCGGCGCCGCACGCGGGCAAGCAGACGGAAAACCGTTGAGCGGTCCCGCGCTGCCGGGTGGGCTTGCGGGGTCTCCTTGTTGTGTCGTGAAGCTAAACTACATTTCACGAACTTCGTTTTGCTACTTTGGTTACTAATTTAGCAAAAATACAATTTTGTGGCGATGGAAATCGTTGTTTGACTAGCGCATGTCGCCAAATTGCCATGCAACACGGGTCGTCACGGTGGCAAGGACTACCGTCGATCGCCGGAAAACCCTTGTCCTGCAAGGGATACATGGATTCTCCAGACATGGCTCAAGGATTGCCACTATTGACGACGCCGCGGGTGTCGGCGTAAGCGGCGGGAAGGCAGGATTGGTAAGTAATTCGTAATAAGTTGGCGGCGCTTCGACGTCGTGTCGACGCGGCCGCGCACGGCCGTCGGCGTCCGTCGGCGGCGCGCGAGGCGGGGGCTTGGGCGCGTTGCGGGTCAGCCGGGCGCCGGCCGCGCGGCGAGCAGTTGCGCGCGAAGCCAGCGATGCGCGTCGGTGCGCGCGTGCTTCGCGTGCGAGTAGATCTTCACCGTGTAGCGCGGGATGTCGAACGGCGCGGCGTAGATGCGGATCGGCGCCGCGTGCTGCAGCACCTGAGCGGCGCGGTTCGGCACCGTCATCAGCAGCGTCGACCCGGCGATCACGAACGGCGCGGCCAGCACGCTCGGCAACTGCATGGCCACCTGCCGGGCGAGGCCGAGCCGATCGAGCACGTAGTCGACCACGCCGCGCGGCTCGTTCCACGGCGTGACGACCACGTGGCGGGCTGCGAGGTACTGATCGAGCGTCAGCCGGCTGCCCACGTCCGGGTGCGTCGCGCTTGCGATCACCACGTAGTCGTCGGAGAACCAGTCGAAGTCCTCGATGCCCGGCGCGGCGGCGACCGATTCCTCGTGATAGCCGAGCGCGAAGTCGATCCGGCCTGCCGCCAGCTCGTCGATCGCGATCTTGCGGTCGGAGTGAACGATGCGGAAGCGCAGATGCGGCGCGACGCGCTCGATGCGCGCGAGCAGCGCCGGCAGCACGGCGAACGCCGTGTAGTCGCTGGCGGCGAGCACGAACGTGCGGTCACTCTCCGCGGGATCGAAGCGACGCGCGCGGGCGAGCCCCTTCGACATCGTGTCGAGCGCCTCGGCGGCCCAGCCGGCGATATCGTCGGCGCGCACGGTCGGCTGCATCTCGTTGCCGAGCCGCACGAACAGCGCGTCGCCGATCGCGTCGCGCAGCCGCGCGAGCGCGTGGCTCAGCGCCGACGGGCTCATCGCGAGTTCGTGCGCGGCAGCGGCGACCGAGCGGTGGCGGTACAGCGCGTCGAACGCGAGCAGCAGGTTCAGATCGAGACGGCGCAGGTCGGGATGCATCATGTTCAGATCCGGATGAAGAAACTGCACTTCCTGCAGCAGTGCCGCGACCGTAGCATGTCGCTACGCGCAGCGCCACGTGCAACCGCGCGCTCGCTGCAATCCGCCGTCAATCCGGGCCGAAGGAGGGCTCCCCGCCGTGCAAATCGACATCCGTTCCGCGACCGTCGCCGACGTGCCGCAAATCCTGCGTTTCATCACCGAACTGGCCGTCTACGAGAAGGCCGAGCATGAAGTGGTCGCGACGCCCGCGTCGCTCGAGCGCAGCCTGTTCGGCGAAGGCTCGCCCGCGCGTGCGCTGATCTGCGACGTCGACGGCGAGCCGGCCGGCTTCGCCGTGTATTTCTTCTCGTACTCGACGTGGCTCGGCCGGCAGGGGCTGTATCTGGAGGACTTGTACGTGTCGCCGCGCTTTCGCGGCGCGGGCGCCGGCCGGCGGCTGCTCAAGGCGCTCGCGCGGATCGCCGTGGACACCGGCTGCGGGCGGTTCGAATGGAGCGTGCTCGACTGGAACGAGCCGGCGATCCGTTTCTACGAGAGCGTCGGCGCGGCGCCGCAGGACGAATGGGTGCGCTACCGCCTCGCAGGCGACGCGCTGCGCGCGTTCGCCGACGGCGCGCCGGTCGACGTCGCGTAAACGCAAAACGGGCGCCGCGTGGGCGCCCGCTTCGGGTTTACGCCGCGCGTGGCGGCCTTACTTGAGGCTGCCCGACAGGAACGCGCGCAGTCGCTCGCTCTTCGGGTTGGCGAACACGTCGGCCGGCACGCCTTGTTCCTCGACGCGCCCCTGGTGCAGGAACATCACGTGGTTCGACACGTTGCGCGCGAAACCCATCTCGTGCGTGACGACGATCATCGTGCGGCCTTCCTCGGCGAGCTTCTGCATCACCTTCAGCACCTCGCCGACGAGCTCCGGATCGAGCGCCGAAGTCGGCTCGTCGAACAGCATCACGTCCGGATGCATCGCGAGCGCGCGCGCGATCGCGACGCGCTGCTGCTGGCCGCCGGACAGATGCGACGGATACTGCTTTTCGACGCGCGGCGCGAGGCCGACCTTCTCGAGGTATTCGCGCGCGCGGTCCTCGGCTTCCTTCTTCGGGATGCCGAGCACGTTCACGGGCGCTTCCATCACGTTCTCGAGCACGTTCATGTGCGACCACAGGTTGAAGTGCTGGAACACCATCGCCAGCTTGGTGCGCACGCGCTGCAACTGCTTCGCATCGGCCGCGCGCAGCGCGCCGGTCTTGTCGGGCGTGGTGCGCACTTCCTCGCCGTCGACGACGATGCGGCCCGCGTTCGGCTGCTCGAGGAAGTTGATACAGCGCAGCATCGTGCTCTTGCCGGAGCCGGACGAGCCGATCACGCTGATCACGTCGCCGGAGTTCGCCTTCAGCGACACGCCCTTGAGCACCTCGTTGTCGCCGTACCGCTTGTGCAGATCGTCGACGAAAAGCTTCTGAGTCTGGGAATTCATCAATAGTCCTGCGAAAACTTACTTGCCTTGCGGGCGCAGATACGCGAGCCAGCGGCGCTCGGCCTGGCGGAACAGCCACACGAGCGTGAACGAGATCACGAGATAGAGCAGGGCGGCGATGCCGAATGCGTGGAACGACATGTAGGTCGCCGAGTTGACGTCGCGCGCGATCTTCAGGATGTCCGGCACGGTCGCGGTGAACGCGACGGTCGTGGCGTGCAGCATCAGGATCACTTCGTTGCTGTACAGCGGCAGCGCGCGCCGCAGCGCCGACGGCAGGATCACGCGACGGTACATCGTGAAGGTGGGCATCCCGTACGCGCGCGCCGCTTCGATCTCGCCGTACGACGTCGCCTTGATCGCGCCGGCGAAGATCTCCGTGGTGTACGCGCAGGTGTTCAGCGTGAACGCGAGCAGCGTGCAGCGCATCCCGTCGCGGAAGAACGCATCGAGCAGCGGCGTGCCGCGCACGATCTGCAGGCTGTAGAGGCCCGTGTAGCAGAGCAGCAGCTGCACGTACAGCGGCGTGCCGCGGAACACGTAGGTGTAGAGCCACACCGCGCCCGACAGCCACTTGCGCTTCGACACGCGGGCGACCGCGAGCGGCACCGACAGGCAGAAGCCGAGGCCGATCGACACGACCAGCAGCCACAGCGTGATCGCGACGCCGGTGGTGCGGAAGCCGTCGGTATAGAGGTAGTTGCGCCAGTATTCTTGGATGAGTTCGATCATAGGTCAGCCTTGCGGACACCGGTCGAGTAGCGCTTTTCGAGCCACATCAGCACGAAGTTCGACATCGTCGTGATCGCGAGATACACCGCGCCGGCGATCAGCGTGAAGAAGAAGAACCGCAGCGTGCCCTTGCCGGCGTCCTGCGACGCCTTGACGACGTCGGCGAGGCCGATGATCGACACGAGCGCCGTCGATTTCACGAGCACCTGCCAGTTGTTGCCGATGCCCGGCAACGCGAAGCGCATCATCTGCGGGAACATGATCCGCGTGAACACCTGCCAGTTCGTCATCCCGTACGCGCTGCCGGCCTCGAGCTGGCCGCGCGGCACCGACAGGAACGCGCCGCGGAAGGTCTCGGTGAAGTAGGCGCCGTAGATGAAGCCGAGCACCAGCACGCCGGCGAGAAACGGATCGATGTCGATCTGGTCCCAGCCGAGCGCGTCGGTCGCCATGTTCAGCCAGATCTGCAGGCTGTAGAACAGCAGCAGCATCAGCACGAGGTCGGGGACGCCGCGAATCAGCGTCGTGTAGACGGTGCCGATGCCGTTCGTCAGGCGGTTGCTCGACAGCTTCGCGCCCGCGCCGAGCAAGCCCAGCAGGAACGACAGCGCGAGCGACAGCACCGACAGTTTGATGGTTTGCCAGGTGCCCGCGAGGATCAGCGGGCCGTAACCTTGTAGAAACATATGTGGTCCCTGGTGTGGTCCCAGAAGGCGCACGTCGTGCGCCGCGAAAGACGCGCCCGCCAAGCTGCGCGGAACGCCCCGTGCATATCATGACCGTCCGCCCCCGGCAGCGATGCCGGGCCGGCCTGCCGCGACCCATGACGGGCGGCAGGCGGTGGAGGCGGGCGGCGCGTGGTCGACTGCCTGTGTTGCGCGGATGCGGGGCCGCCCCCGCATCCGCTTCCCGTCATTGTCCGGGCTCAGCGAGCCGAATAGACGCTGAACGAAAAATACTTGTGCGACAGCCGGTCGAAGGTGCCGTCCTTGTGCATGTCGGCCAGCGCGTTGTTGATCTTCAGCTTCAGGTCGGTGTCCTGCTTGCGCAGGCCGATCGCGGTGCCGTCGCCGATCGTCTTCGGATCCTTCACTTCCGGCCCGGCGAACGCGAAGCCCTTGCCGCGCGGCGTGCGCAGGAAACCGTAGTCGGCCTGCAGCTCGTCCTGCAGCGTCGCGTCGAGGCGGCCCGAGCCGAGGTCGGTATAGACCTGGTCCTGGTTCTGGTAAGGAATGACCGTCACGCCTTGCGGTTCCCAGTACGCCTTCGCGTAGCTTTCCTGCGTCGAACCCTGTTCGACGCCGACGCGCTTGCCCTTCAGCGATGCGACCGTCGGCTGCAGCGGCGAGCCGGCCTTCGCGATCATTCGCGCGGGCGCGTCGTAGACCTTGTCCGAGAAGTCGATCTGCTCGCGGCGCTTGTCGGTGACGGTCAGCGACGACACGATCACGTCGTACTTCTTCGCCTTCAGCGCCGGAATGATCCCGTCGAGATCCTGCGCGACCCACACGCACTTCGCGTTGATCCGCTTGCAGATTTCCTTCGTGAGGTCGACGTCGAAACCGACGATCTCGCCGCTCGGCGCGGTCGACTCGAACGGCGGGTAGCTGGCATCGACACCGATCCGCACGGTCTTCCACTCTTTCGCGAAGGCGCTTCCCGCCACGAGGGCGAGGGCGGCGCACAGGGCGGCCTTCTTCATTTCCATCCTTTTGTCGCTCACTTCCGGGTGACGCTCGCGGCCGGTCGTGCCGGGCGCCGCGGCGTATTCTAGACGGCCAAAATTCGTGTTTCGGCGCGCTGACATCGGCGCTCGCCGCACGGGCGAACGCCAAAAGGGCGGTATTTTACCCGAACGCGAAAGCCGGAAAACGGCAATCCGGCTCGATCGACGGATTCTTCGAACCGGCTGTTGCGGCAATCGATGTATTGATAACGGGCAGCGCGTCGATTGGGCTCGTCAGTGCAACGATTCGATTGCGGCGCTCGTGGGCTCCACGTAAACCCCGGGGGGCAAGGAGGGCGACGGC
>NZ_PQMX01000118.1:0-11098 GCF_004368385.1 Burkholderia sp. B10
CCCCCGAACTTCCCCCCGCTTGTAAAAAAGCGGTCTCACGCGCCGCCCGCGCCAGGGTACGAACCCTTGAGAGCCGCGCCGGACGGCGCTTTGCCGTACTGGCACGGAAGCTGCATCGATCCCCGCATACGAATTCCGCACACCGTCAGGAGGACATCGATGTCAGTCACGCTTGCGCTCCAGATGCGACAGCACCTGGCACTCACGCCGAGGCTTCAGCAGTCGCTTCGTCTGCTGCAGTTGTCTTCGCTGGAATTCCAGCAGGAATTGCGGCAGGCGCTCGACTCGAATCCGTTTCTCGAGGATGGCCAGGGCGACGACGAGGCGCCGGCCGATACACCCGAACACACCGCCGAGGCGGCCCCGCAGGACACCGCGCCCGAACGCGACGACGTGCGCGCGCCGGACGGCGACGTGTCGTACACGGCGGCCCCGACGATGCGCGGCACGGGCCGCCAGGGCGAGGACGGCGGCGATCTGTCGCCGGGCGAATGGATGGCCGCCGAGCCGTCGCTGCATCAGCATCTGCACGACGCGCTGCGGCTCTATCCGCTGAACCGGCGCGATCGCGAGGCGGCACGCATCGTGATCGACGCGCTCGACGAAGACGGCTACCTGCGGCAGGAACTCGGCGATCTGCTGGGCGCCGCCGATCCGGCGCTGCTGGTGTCCGAGCAGGATCTGGCGGTCGCGTTGCGGCTCGTGCAGATGCTCGATCGGCCCGGCATCGCCGCGCGCTCGCTGTCGGAATGCCTGCTGCTGCAGCTCGACGCGATCCCGGCCGGCACGCCGGCGCTCGCCGAAGCGAAGGCGATCGCGCGCGACCACCTCGAACGGCTCGCGCGCCGGGAAACGGCGGAGATCCAGCGGCGCGTCGGCTGCAACCAGCAGACGCTGCAAGCCGCCTGCGCGCTCGTGCGCGGGCTCGATCCGCGCCCCGGCAATCACTACGGCAGCACGCGCGGCGACTACGTGGTGCCGGACGTGATCGTGCGTCAGGTGCGCGACGAATGGATCGTCACGATCAACCCGGCCGTGCTGCCGCGCGCGCGTCTGCACGAGCGTTACGCGACGTTGTTCGCGCAGTCGAGCGGCGAGCGCGATTCGCCGCTCGGCCAGCAGCTGCAGGAAGCGCGCTGGCTGATCCGCAACGTGCAGAAGCGCTTCGACACGATCCAGCGCGTCGGCGAATGCATCGTCGCGCGGCAGCGCGACTTCTTCCGCTACGGCGAGATCGCGATGAAGCCGCTCGTGCTGCGCGACATCGCCGAGGAGCTCGATCTGCACGAATCGACCGTGTCGCGCGCGACGGGCAACAAGTACATGGCCACGCCGCACGGCACCTTCGAGTTCAAGCATTTCTTCCCGCGCAAGCTCGAGGCAGCCGGCAAGGGCGTGTGCTCGGCATCGGCCGCGAAGGTGCTGATCCGCGACATGATCGCGGCCGAGCGCCACACCGATCCGCTGTCGGACGTCGCGCTCGCGCAGAACCTCGCGGGGCGCGGCATTCTTCTTGCGCGCCGTACCGTGACCAAGTATCGCCAGGCGATGAAGATTCCGCCGGCCGAGATGCGCCGGCGCGACGCCGCATGACGATACCGTTCGAACTGCGCGCGGCCCGCGAGCCGCGGCCACCGCGCGCGTCACCGAAAGGAGGCAAGCGATGCCAGCCAAATCCCAGGCACAGCAGCGCGCCGCGGGGGCCGCCCTGTCGGCCAAGCGCGGCGACACGAAAATGAAGGACCTGAAGCCGCCGTCGAAGTCGATGGCCAAATCGATGAGCGAGAAGGAGCTCGAGAAAATGGCCTCGACGCCGACCCACGGCAAACCCAAGCACAAGCACGATTCTTGATCGCGGCGAGCGCGCCGCCGGTCACCGTCAACCAGGAGGAATTCATGCTTCGATACGCCATCATCTTCTTCGTCATCGCGATCATCGCCGCCGTGTTCGGCTTCGGCGGCATTGCGGCCGGTGCGGCCGAGATCGCGAAGATCCTGTTCTACATCTTTGTCGTGATCTTCCTGGTCACGCTGCTGCTGGGCGTCGTGCGTAGATGACGGACGCGCCCGACCGTTCGCAGCGCATCGCCGAACTCGAACATGCGCTCGCGAACGGGTTTCCGTCGCAGTCGACCCTCGTCGTCCACGCGGACGACGCGTCGGGCCGGCTCACGATCCAGGTGTCGTGGGTGCGCGTGCCGGCCGACGAGCGCGCACGCCAGTGGCGCTGCGTGGTCGACCTCGGCTTCGCGCCGGACGTGCTCGCGCGTTATGCGTCGTTCGGCACGGCCGACCGGCTGCGCGTGCGCACGCACGTGTGCGACCTCGCACGCCGCGCGGTGGACGAGGAGAAGCCGCGCGTCGAGGATGCCGAGATCGAATGCCGCGTCGCGGTGGACGTGACGCGCGCCGAACTCGACGACGCATTGCGCGCGCCCTGACGCCGCACCCGTGGCCCGCCGCGCCATCGCGCGCGGCCGCGCCGGCTCGCGCCGCCCCGGCGCGGGCCGTTTTCCGTAGCGGCGACATGCGCCGTCACGCGCACGTCGCCGCTCCTGACCGAATCGATACGAGGATGCCTGCATGACGAACTCCGCTCCATCCGGCAGCCAGCCTTCCGCCGCACCGCAATCCGACAGCGCGAAGGCGCGTCAGCTCGACGAGCACTGTCAGCACCCTGACGGCGAGGCGTTGCGCACCAACCAGGGCGTGCGCATCGCCGACAACCAGAACACGTTGCGCGCCGGCGCGCGCGGCCCGTCGCTGCTCGAAGACTTCATCATGCGCGAGAAGATCACGCACTTCGATCACGAGCGGATCCCCGAGCGTGTCGTGCATGCGCGCGGGTCGGCCGCGCACGGCGTGTTTCGCGTCTACGAGTCGATGGCCGACTACACGAAGGCGGCGTTCCTGCAGGACCCGGCGGCCGAGACGCCGGTGTACGTGCGCTTCTCGACCGTACAGGGCCCGCGCGGCTCGGCCGACACCGTGCGCGACGTGCGCGGCTTCGCGGTGAAGTTCTATACCGAGGAAGGCAACTACGATCTGGTCGGCAACAACATGCCGGTGTTCTTCATCCAGGACGCGATCAAGTTCCCGGACTTCGTGCACGCGGTGAAGCCGGAGGCGCCGAACGAGATGCCGACCGGCGCGTCCGCGCATGACACGTTCTGGGATTTCGTGTCGCTCGTGCCCGAGACCACGCACATGGTGCTGTGGCTGATGTCCGACCGCGCGCTACCGGCGAGCTATCGCGCGATGGACGGCTTCGGCGTGCACACGTTCCGGTTCGTCAACGCGGCCGGCGCCGAACACTTCGTGAAATTCCACTGGCGGCCGGTGAGCGGCGCGTATTCGCTGTTGTGGGACGAGGCGCAGCGCATCGCCGGCCACGACCCGGACTTCAACCGCCGCGATCTGTGGATGGCGATCGAGCGCGGCGACTATCCGGAATTCGAACTGGGCGTGCAGCTGATCGACCCGGCCGACGCGCGCAAATTCGACTTCGACCTGCTCGACCCGACCAAGCTGGTGCCCGAGGAACTCGTGCCGGTGAAGCCGATCGGCCGCATGACGCTGAACCGCAACCCGGACAACTTCTTCGCCGAAACCGAACAGGTCGCGTTTCATCCCGGCCATGTGGTGCCCGGCATCGATTTCACGAACGACCCGCTGCTGCAAGGGCGGCTGTTCTCGTACACCGACACGCAGCTGAGCCGGCTCGGCGGTCCGAATTTTCACGAGCTCCCGATCAACCGGCCGCTGTGCCCGTTCGCGAACAATCAGCGCGACGCGATGCACCGGCAGACCATTGCGGTCGGTCAGGCGTCGTACGAGCCGAATTCGCTGAACGGCGGCTGGCCGCGCGAGACGCCGCCGGCGCCTGCCGGCGGCGGCTTCGAGACGGTGCCCGAGCCGCTCGAAGGCACCAAGGTGCGCGTGCGCAGCGAATCGTTCGCCGACCATTTCTCGCAGGCCGCGCTGTTCTACCAGAGCATGACCGACATCGAGCAGCGGCACATCCGCGATGCGTATTGCTTCGAGCTCGGCAAGGTGACGAAGCCGGAGATTCGCGCGCGTGTCGTGAACGAGATCATCGCGCGATTCGACGCGGGGCTTGCCGCGGAAGTGGCCGAGCGGCTCGGCTTGCCCGCGCCGCAGACGGCGACGACGCCGGCCGTCGCGCGCCTCGCGCCGTCGTTGAGCCTCGTCGGCCGCGCGAAGCCGACGATCCGCTCGCGCAAGATCGCGCTGGTCGCGACGCCGGGCGTGAGTCAGGCGCTGGTCGACCAGGTGCGCAGCACGCTGGCGGCGGCGGGCGCGGTGCCGACCGTCGTCGCGCCGACGCTCGCGCCGATCGGCAGCATCGTGCCGCAGGCGACGCTCGCGGGGATGCCGTCGGTAATGTTCGACGCGGTGTTCGTCTGCGGCGGCGACGGCCGCGAACTCGCGCACAACGCCGAGGCGTGCCACTTCGTGCGCGAGGCGTTCAAGCACCTGAAGCCGATCGCGGCGGTCGGCTCGGGCCGTCAGCTGTTGAGCGCCGCGCATTTGCCGGACCCGGCCGAAGGCGTGTGCGTCGGCCACGTGGCCGATCTCGACGCGGTGCTCGGCGCGTTTTCCGGCGAGCTTGGCCGGCACCGCGTCTGGGCGCGCGAGCAGCAGGCGGCCGAGCTGCCGGCGTAGCGCCGCACCGCGCGCCCGGCTCGCGCAGACGGGCGCGCCTGCGGCAAGGAGGAACAGGGATGCCACCGCGGATGATATGGAAAGGCGCGATCAGCTTCGGGCTGGTGCACGTGCCCGTGCAACTGTTCCCGGCGACGCGCACCGTCAAGCCGTCGTTCCGGATGCTCGACAGGCGCTCGATGGACCCGGTCGGCTACCGGCAGATCAACAAGCGCACCGGCAAGGAGGTCACGCGCGACGACATCGTGCGCGGCTACGAGTACGAGAAGGAGCGCTACGTGGTGCTGACCGACGACGAGATCCGCTCGGCGAATCCGGAATCGACGCAGACCGTCGATATCCTGACCTTCGTCGACGAGGACGCCGTGTCGTTCCTCTATCTCGACACGCCGTACTACCTCGTGCCGGACCGCAAGGGCGAAAAGGTCTACGCGTTGCTGCGCGATGCGCTGAATGACAGCGGCAAGATCGGCATCGCGCTGGTCGTGATGCGCGATCGCCAGCAACTGGGCGCGCTGATTCCGGTCGGCCCGCTGCTCGCGCTCGATACGCTGCGCTGGCAGGACGAGCTGCGTCCGCTCGACGAGCTGTCGGTGCCGGCCGACGACGCCAAGCGCGCCGGCGTGACCGCACGCGAGTTCGAGATGGCGAAGAAGCTGATCGACGACATGTCGGGCAAGTGGACGCCCGACGAGTATCACGACACGTTTCGCGACGACATCCTCGAGATGGTGGAGCGCAAGGTGCGCGCGGGCAAGATCGAGGAGATCGAGGAGCGTCCGGCCGAGACCGGCCGCACGGCGACCAACGTCGTCGATCTGACCGAGCTGCTCAAGCGCAGCTTGCGCGGCGGCGGTGGCGGCGGCGGCCGCGCCGCGAGCGCGCGCGATGCGGAGGACGACGGCGAAGCGGATGGGGCGGACGCCGCGCCGCGCGGCGGCGCCCGGCGCAAGCCCGCCGCGAAATCGGCGTCGAAGGGCGCGGCCGCGAAGTCAGCCGCGAAGTCAGCCGAGAAGCCCGCGGCGAAGCGGCCGGCCGCGAAGCGCGCGTCGGCGGCCGAGCATGCGACGAAGAAGACCGCCGCGCGTCGCAAGCACGCGGCCTGACGGTGCGCGATCCAGTTCACGCGAGGTGACGCGATGGCAGGCAAGCTCGATCCGTATCGCCGCAAACGCCATTTCGACGCGACGCCCGAACCCGCCGGCGCGGGCGCGCGGCGGCGCGCGAAGCCGCAGCCGCAGCCCGATGGGCGTGCGGCCCCGCGCCGGCCGTTGCGCTTCGTGATCCAGGAACATCATGCGCGGCGGCTGCACTACGACTTCCGGCTCGAACTCGACGGCACGCTGAAGTCATGGGCGGTGCCGAAGGGGCCGAGCTTCGATCCGTCGGTGAAGCGTCTGGCCGTGCACGTCGAGGATCATCCGGTCGAATACGCGTCGTTCGAAGGGCAGATTCCGGCCGGCCACTACGGCGCCGGGTCGGTCGTCGTGTGGGACGAAGGCACGTGGACGCCCGACGGCGGCGTCGCGGGCGCGCGCAGCGGCTATCGCGCGGGCAAGCTGACGTTCCGGCTCGATGGCGAGAAGCTGCACGGCGGCTGGGCGCTGGTGCGCAGCGGGCGGCAGGAGGGACGCCAGGAGCAGTGGCTGCTGATCAAGGAGCGCGACGAAGCGGCGCGCAGCGCCGATGAATTCGACGTGGTCGGCGAGCGGCCGGGCAGCGTGCACGACGGTGAAGGCGGGGCGTCGTCGGCGACAGGCGGCGCGGGCGCGGACTCGCACGATGCGACGGCGCGCGCGGGGGGCGGCGGCAAGCGCGCCACGCAGACCGGCAAGCGCGCCGCGCGAAGCGGCGAGCGCGCGGCACGAGCCGCCGAGCGCGCCGATGACCGCGATCGCGCCACCGCCCGCGCGCACGTTCGCGATGGCGACCGCGCCGCGGCCCGCGACGGTGCTGCCGCAAGCGACCCCGGCGCCGCCCGCGTCCGAGCTCGCACCGGCGCCGGCGACGCCGACCGCACCCCTCGCCGTACGCGTACTCCCGACCGCGCATCCGCCGGCGACCGCGATCCCTCCACCGTCGAAGGCGCGGTGCGCGCGCCGCTGCCCGAGCGCATCGCGCCGCAACTGGCGACGCTGGTCGACGCGCCGCCCGCCGACGCAGACTGGCGCTACGAGCTGAAATTCGACGGCTACCGGATCCTCGCGCGCATCGCCGGCAAGGGCGCGCGTCGCCACGTGAAGCTGATGACGCGCGAAGGCCGCGACTGGACCGCGAAGCTGCGCGCGCAGCGCGATGCGCTCGCGGCGCTGCCCGTCGACGACGCGTGGCTCGACGGCGAGGCCGTCGTGCTCGGCGCGAACGGCCTGCCCGACTTCCAGGCGTTGCAGAACGCGTTCGGCGCCGGGCAGTCGGACGACGTCACGCTGTTCGTCTTCGACCTGCCGTATCTCGACGGTTACGACCTGCGCGATGCGCCGCTGGCCGCGCGCCGCGCGCTGCTCGAGCCGCTCGTCGCCGACAGCGACCCGACCCGGCTGCGCTTTTCCCCCGATCTCGGCGACGACGTCGCATCGCTGATCGCGAGCGCCTGCGACACCGGCCTCGAAGGGCTGATCGGCAAGCGGGCGGAATCGCGCTATCGCGGCGGACGGTCGGCGGCCTGGATCAAGCTCAAATGCCGGCGCCGGCAGGAATTCGTGATCGGCGGCTACACCGAGCCGTCGGGCAGCCGCCACGGCTTCGGCGCGCTGCTGCTCGGCGTGCACGACGCGCCGCCGGCCGGCAAGCGCTCGCGCGCGGCCGCGCCGCTGCGCTACGTCGGCCGCGTCGGCACCGGCTTCGACGCGCGCGCGCTCGACCGGCTCGCCGCGCTGCTGCGCCGGCACGAGCGCGACACGACGCCGTTCGAGCCGGCGCCGCGCGAACGCACGCGCACGCGCGCGCACTGGGTTGAGCCGACGCTCGTCGCCGAATGCGAATTCGCGGAATGGACCGGCGACGGCATCGTGCGGCAGGCCGCGTTCATCGCGTTGCGCGACGACAAGCCGGCGACGCAGATCGTCCGAGAAATGCCGAAGCATATGGAAACGGAGGGAGCGATGGAGCGACAGCAGAGCACGCCCGACGCGGGCCATGAACGCAAGCGCGCGTCGCGCGCCGCCGACGATACGGGCAAGCGCAAGCCAAACGCGCGCGCGAGCGCGTCCGCGCGCAACGCACGTGAGGACGGCGACGCGGAGCTGTCCGGCCGCGTGCGCATCACGCATCCCGAGCGCGTGCTGGACCCGACGAGCGGCACGCGCAAGATCGATCTCGCACGCTACTGGCAATGGGTGGCGCCGTGGCTGCTGCCCGACCTGAAAGGGCGGCCCGTGTCGCTCGTGCGCGCACCGGGCGACATCACCGGCGAGCTGTTCTTCCAGAAGCACGCCGAGCGCCGCGAGATTCCGTTCGTCACGCAGCACCCCGGGCTCGATCCCGGGCATGGGGCGCTGCTGTCGCTCGACAGCGTCGATGCGCTGCTCGGCGCGGCCCAGATGGGCACGATCGAATTGCATACGTGGAACGCGCATGCATCGAACATCGAGCGGCCCGATCGCATCGTGTTCGACCTCGATCCCGATCCGGCGCTGCCGTGGAGCGCGATGATCGAGGCCGCGCAGCTGGTGCGCGGGCTGCTCGACGAGCTCGGCCTGCGCTCGTTCTGCAAGACGAGCGGCGGCAAGGGGCTGCACGTCGTCGTGCCGATCACGCGGCACATGGGCTGGGACGACGTGAAGGCGTTCTCGCGCGCGCTCGCGCAGCACGTCGCGGGCGCGCTGCCCGAGCGCTTCACCGCGAGGATGGGGCCGCGGCACCGGCGCGGCAAAATCTTCATCGACTACCTGCGCAACGGTCGCGGCGCGAGCACGATCGCCGCCTACTCGGTGCGCGCACGGCCGGGGCTGGGCGTATCGGTGCCGCTGCACTGGGACGAGGTGCCCGACACGACGGGCGGCGCGCAGTGGACCATCGACACGCTGCACGAGCGCCTCGAGCGCTTGAAGCGCGACCCGTGGGAAGGCTACGACGACACGCGCCAGCGCATTACCGCGCAGATGCGCGCGCGGCTCGACGGGGCGTGACGCGTTCAGCGGCGACGCTGCTGCAGCCGGTAATACCAGTCCATCAGCGGCGTCGCGGAGATGCCGTGCGCGATCACCGACGCGGACACGACCGCCAGCACCGGCGCCGCGAGCGGACGCACGGCGCTCGACGGTCCGTGCTCGAGCGCGAACAGCAGATAGTAGAAAGAGCCGATTCCGCGGATCCCGAACCATGCCATCAGCCGCCGCTGCGCCGGCGTCGCGCGTGAGCCGGCGAGCGTGAGCGACACCGCGAGCGGGCGCACGGCGAAAAACAGCAGCGCCGCGAGCGCGGCCGCGCCCCACGTGACGAGCGGCGCCGTCAGCGTGCCGAGCACGCTGCCGATCATCGTCATCACGACCGCTTCGGCGATCCGTTCGAGTTCGATCGTGAAATCGAGCACCGATTCGGTCATGAACGCATGCACCTTCTCCGGATGCTTTTCGGTCGCGACCACATCTTCGGAGTCGATCCGGCCGATCACTTCGCGCGGCCGCCGGCCGCCGCTCGCGCGGTACTCGACGCGGCGCATCGCGACGCCCGCCGCGAAGGTCGCGATGAAGCCGAAGGTCTGGGCGAGCTGCGCGGCGCCGAACGACAGCACGATCAGCGCCAGCGCGAAAAAGCCCTCGAAGCCGAGCGCCTGCGCATAGCGCGTGCGCAGCCAGCCGATCGCGCGCGTCGCGCTGGCGCCGAGCACGCCGCCGATCGCGGCCGCGCCCGCGGTGCCCCACAGCGCGGCCAGCAGGAACGTTCCCGACAGCGCCGGCTGCCCGTGCGGCATCTCGGCCGCGCCGCACAGCGCGAGCCCCGCGAGCGCGAACGGCAGCGCGATCCCGTCGTTCATCCCGCCTTCGCCGGACAGTGCGAAGCGCACGAGGTCGCGGTCGCCCGGATCGTGCACCTGCACGTCGTGCGCGAGCACGGGGTCGGTCGGCGCGAGGATCGCCGCGAGCAGCAGCGCGGGGCCCCAGCCGAGCCCGAGCGCCAGCATCGCGCAGCCGGCCAGCAGCGGCACCGTGACGATCATCGCGAGCAGGCCGAGCCGGCACGGCACCAGCCACAGCTTGTCGGACAGCGACACGCGCAGCCGCAAGCCGATCGCGAACAGCGACACCAGCAGCGCGATCTCGACGATTTCGCGCAGCAGCGCCGCGTCGCGTTCGATGTCGAGATGGAGCAGCCCCGCGCCGGCCGGGCCGAGCGCGATGCCGAGCGCGAGATAGATCATCGCGCTGCTGCAGGGCAGATGGCGCAGCGCCGAAGTCGCGACGCCCATGCCCATCAACACCGCGCCGACGATCAGATACCAGAGGGTTTCATGCATGCGAAAACGAGTAGTGGGAGAGGGAAAAGGCGTGCGGTCACGGCTTGCGGCCGAACGCCTCGCGCAGTTTCCGCTTCGCGCGCTCGAGCGTCGCGCGACGGGTTTTCGGCAGGTTGCGGCCCGCGCGGTTCACATAAAAGTTCAGCATCGACATCGCCGACTGGAACGGCGTCGCCTTGCGGCGGCGGCTGTGCTCGGCCGAGCGCTTCAGCGACGCGGCGATCTCGGCCGGATCGTCGGACTGGAAGATGTGCGGCTCGAGGTCGAGGGCGTCACTTTTTTGCATCACGTCGGCAGACCAGCGGTTGCGGTGCTGGGGACCGTTGCTGCGCGCGCGGCCGGGGCGGCGCGACGCGCGTTTGCCGTGCGGCGGTGAAGCGGAAGCGGAAGGCATGGCGGCGACTCCGTAAGGGATCGGATGAACGGACGCGGGGCCGCAAGTGGCGTGCCGGCCGACGACGACGGCACGGGCCTTGCTGATTCGTCTGCGCATGAACGTTCCACGACAGCGGTTCCATTGAGGGAGAACGCACCATGAAGTCAGCATCCGAATCGAAATCTGCCGCGCGCCGTCTGGTTGCGTGCGCAGCCGTCGCGCTCGTCGCCGCCGCGCCGGCCGCGTGGGCGCAAAACTCGCAGCGCGCGGACCACGGCACCGGCGCGCCGATCCTGTCGCCGCCCGATACGTCGGCGCAGGATAGCGGCGGCGGCATGTCGAACGGCAACACGGCCGCGCCGCCGCCTGCGACGCGCATGAACGACGCACGCGGCAAACGTTCGCACGCGCGGCCGCATGTACGGACCAAGCCGGGCGGCCCGAGCGCGGCCGGTAATGGTGGTAGCGGTGGCAGCGGAGGAAGCGGCGGTATGGGCAACGGCGCCGGCGCAAACGGCGGCGGCAGCGCCGGCACGGGCGCCGGGGCCGGCGCGACGGGCGGCGGCAGTGCGGGGATGGGC
>NZ_PQMX01000119.1:0-10830 GCF_004368385.1 Burkholderia sp. B10
CGGTGTGGGCGAGGCACCCGAAGCACCCGAAGCAATCCCCACACGCCCCCGCCGCCTCACCAGCCCCCGATCACACAGCCCAGCGCCTCTAGCCACCGCCCCTCAAGCATCGCGATGACGCAGCTCGACGCGCTTGATGTCCTTCACGATCACGAGATAGCTGAGCACCGTGACCAGCGCATTGAGCCCGACGAACACGAGCGCGCCGTTGAACGAACCGCTCGCGCCGACCAGATAGCCGATCGCGATCGGCGCGACGATGCCGGCCGTATTGCCGAACATGTTGAACAGGCTGCCGGACAGGCCGATCGCTTCCTTCGGCGCGGTGTCCGCGACGACGGCCCAGCCGAGCGAGCCGATGCCCTTGCCGAAGAACGACACGGCCATCAGCGCGATCACCAGCGCTTCGCTGTCGACGTAATTGCAGCCGATGATGACCATCGACAGGAGCATCCCGCCGACGATCGGAATCTTGCGTGCGATCGTCAGCGATACGCCGCGGCGGATCAGCGTGTCCGACAGCATCCCGCCCAGCACGCCGCCGAGAAAGCCGCAGATCGCCGGCAGCGACGTCATGAAGCCGGCCTTCAGCAGCGACATCCCGCGCGCCTGCACGAGGTAGATCGGAAACCACGTGAGGAAGAAATAGGTGAGCACGTTCACGCAGTACTGGCCCAGATAGACGCCGAGCAGCATCCGGTTCGACAGCAGCTGGCGCACGTAGTACCAGCCCGCGACGCGGCTGCCGCCCGCCGCCGCGCCGTTGCCACGCGACATGGTGCGCACGAGGCCGCCGCCTTGCTCGATGTGCTCGAGTTCCGCGCGGTTCACGGCCGGATGGTCGACCGGGTCCTTCATCACGCGCAGCCACAGGCACGCGAGCGCGATGCCGGCGAGGCCGAGCCACAGATACACGTGATGCCAGCCGTACGCGTGCGTGAGCCATGCCATCAGCGGCGAGAACACCACCGCCGCGAAATACTGCGCGGCGTTGAAGATCGCCGACGCCGTGCCGCGCTCCGCGGTCGGGAACCAGCTCGCGACGACCTTCGCGTTGGCGGGGAACGCGGGCGCTTCGGCGATGCCCACCGCGAAGCGCATCGCGAACAGCGCGGCCACCGCGAACGCCGCGCTGCCGCCCAGGCCGATCGTGCTTTGCAGCAGCGTGAACGCCGACCACAGGAAGATGCTCGCCGCATAGACGCGCCGAGCGCCGAAGCGGTCGAGCAGCCAGCCGCTCGGCAATTGTGCGAGCACGTACGCCCAGCTGAACGCCGAGAAGATGTAGCCCATCGTCACCGGATCGATGCCGAAGGCCTTGCGGATCGGCGTGCCGGTGATCGACAGCGTCGCGCGGTCGGCGTAGTTGAGCGTCGTGACGACGAACAGCATCGCCAGAATCCAGTAGCGCACGGCGGTGCGGCGCGCGCTGCCGGCGAGGTCGATGGGGAGATCGCGAGAGGAGGTTCGATGGGTCACTTTAAATGTACGTCGTCGTATGACATCGGCGGGAGTTTATGGGGAACGGCCGAATACATAAACCTCGGGTTTTCCCTTTGATGACTGTCACAGAGTGTGGGAAGTGGCCGGATAACTTGGCCCGGATTGGCCCCGCGGTGTATCGTGCGCGCCTTCGCAGGCGGCGCGATCGGTAGTGCGTCGTCAGCAGACATCGTATCTGTTGAGATACAATGAGCGCACCATTCCCGAACGAACACGGAGCACACCCATGCAACTGACTGGAGAGATGCTGATCGGCGCCGACGCGGTGGCCGGCTCGGCCGGTACCTTGTACGCATTCGATCCGACCAAGGGCGCGCAGATCGACACGCCGGCGTTCGGCGTCGCGTCGCCGGCCGACGTCGACCGCGCGTGCGAGCTGGCGCGCGACGCGTTCGACGCGTACCGCACCCAGCCGCTCGCCGCGCGTGCGGCGTTTCTGGAAGCGATCGCCGACGAAATCGTCGCGCTCGGCGACGCGCTGATCGAACGCGCGCACGCCGAAACGGGCCTGCCCGTGGCGCGCTTGCAAGGTGAGCGCGGCCGCACCGTCGGCCAGCTGCGGCTGTTCGCGCGCGTGGTGCGCGACGGGCGCTTCCTCGCCGCGTCGATCGACCCGGCGCAGCCGGCGCGCACGCCGCTGCCGCGCTCCGATCTGCGGCTGCAGAAGGTCGCGCTCGGGCCCGTGGCCGTGTTCGGCGCGAGCAACTTCCCGCTCGCGTTCTCGGTGGCCGGCGGCGATACGGCGTCCGCGCTCGCGGCCGGCTGTCCGGTGATCGTCAAGGCGCACGAGGCGCATCTCGGCACGTCCGAGCTGGTCGGTCGCGCGATCCGCGCGGCGGCCGCCAAATGCGGGATGCCGGCCGGCGTGTTCTCGCTGCTGGTCGGCCCCGGCCGCGTGATCGGCGCGCAGCTCGTCAGCCATCCGGCGATCCAGGCAGTCGGTTTCACCGGGTCGCGGCAGGGCGGGATGGCGCTCGTGCATCTCGCGAACGCACGCGCACAGCCGATCCCCGTCTACGCCGAAATGAGCAGCATCAATCCGGTCGTGCTGTTCCCGGCCGCGCTGGCTGCGCGCGGCGATGCGATCGCGGCCGGCTTCGTCGACTCGCTGACGCTCGGCGTCGGCCAGTTCTGCACGAACCCCGGCCTCGTGCTCGCGATCGACGGTCCCGATCTCGACCGCTTCGAAACCGTCGCCGCGCAGGCGCTCGCGAAGAAGCCGGCCGGCGTGATGCTGACGCGCGGCATCGCCGACGCGTATCGCAACGGCCGCGGCAAGCTGGCCGAACTGGCCGGCGTGCGCGAGCTGGGCGCCGGCGAAGCGCCGCAGACCGAATGCCAGGCGGGCGGCGCACTGTACGAAGTCGCCGCGCAAGCGTTCCTCGCCGAGGAGGCGTTCAGCCACGAGGTGTTCGGGCCGGCGTCGCTGGTCGTGCGTTGCCGCGATCTCGACGAAGTCGCGCGCGTGCTCGAGGCGCTCGAGGGGCAGTTGACGGCCACGCTGCAGATCGACGCCGACGACAAGCCGCTCGCGCGCCGCCTGCTGCCGGTTCTCGAACGCAAGGCCGGGCGCCTGCTGGTCAACGGCTATCCGACCGGCGTCGAAGTGTGCGACGCGATGGTGCACGGCGGCCCGTTCCCGGCGACGTCGAATCCTGCCGTCACGTCGGTCGGCGCGACCGCGATCGAGCGGTTCCTGCGGCCCGTGTGCTACCAGGACTTCCCGGACGATCTGCTGCCCGAAGGGTTGCAGGAAAGCAATCCGCTCGCGATTCCGCGTCTGCGGGACGGCAAGGCGGAGTGACGCGGCCGCGGCCCCGCGCGGATGCGCGGGCCGCCATGCCGGAACGGAAAAGCGGACGCGGCCGGCTGGCCGCGTCCGCTTTTTGTTGGTCGTCGCCGGGGCGGTTTCAAACCAGTGATGGAATGGACGCGCCGGGTGCCGCAGCAGCGGCGCATGCGGGCGGAGTCTGCGCATTCGGCAGCGCTGCCGCCGGCCCATCGCACGCTGCGCCGCCCCAAACGACAGCGGCCGGCAAGCGCCGGCCGCAAAACAGTCGAGCAACTTCACGACGGCGGCCGGCACGACGCCGGCCGCCCGCCGCGCTTACTGCGGGCCCATCTTCTTGATCAACACGTCGAGCTCGGCCATTTCGTCGTCGGTGAGATCAATCAGCGGTGCGCGCACCGGGCCGGCGTCGTGGCCGACCAGCTTCGCACCTGCCTTCACGATGCTCACCGCGTAGCCCGCGCGGCGGTTGCGGATCTTCAGGTAGGGCAGGAAGAACTCGTCGATCAGGCGGCCGACCGTCGCGTGGTCGTCCTTCGCGATCGCTTCGTAGAACGCCATCGCCGTCTTCGGGATGAAGTTGAACACGGCCGACGAGTACACCGGCACGCCGAGCGCCTTGTACGCGGCTGCGTACACTTCCGCCGTCGGCAGGCCGCCGAGGTACGCGAAGCGGTCGCCGAGACGGCGGCGGATCGTGACCATGCTCTCGATTTCGCCGACGCCGTCCTTGAAGCCGATCAGGTTCGGGCAGCGGTCGGCGAGGCGCTCGAGCATGTCCGCATTGAGCTTCGAATTCGCGCGGTTGTACACCACGACGCCGATCTTCAGCGCACGGCACACCTGCTCGACGTGCTCGGCGATGCCTTCCTGGCTCGCTTCGGTCAGGTAGTGCGGCATCAGCAGCACGCCGCTCGCGCCGAGGCGCTCGGCTTCCTGCGCATATTCGATCGCGACGCGCGTCGCGCCGCCTGCGCCGGCCAGGATCGGCACCTTGCCCTTGCAGGTTTCGGTCGCGACGCGAATCACGTCCGAATACTCGCGCTGCGTGAGCGAGAAGAATTCACCGGTGCCGCCCGCGGCGAACAGCGCGGTCGCGCCATACGGCGCGAGCCACTCCAGACGCTCGGCATAGGTGGACGGCCGGAAGTTGCGTTGTTCGTCGAAGTCCGTCAGCGGAAACGACAGCAGGCCGTGGGAGATGATCTGTTTGAGTTCTTGCGGTGAAGTCATGGTTGGGTCGTCCGTCTAGCGCGAGTGCTGGGTTCGTCGGGCACGCCATCCGAGCCGTAGTGGCGATGTCGTTGTATGTCATCGTACAACGCACGAATGCGCTGCGCAAGCGGTTTGCTGATCTGTCAACGCTAGGGTCTATCCGGATAAGGGTTTACGCAACATCCCGGCGGATCGATGAATGTCGTATGATGACTAACGATTCAATCAGTGGCTTCCCAGGAATTCCGATGACTGCTTCCCCTCTCTACATTCGCGTGCATCCGGACGACAACGTCGCGATCGTGGTCAACGATGGCGGCCTGCCCGAGGGCGCGACGTTCGCCGACGGGCTGACGTTGCGCGAACGCGTACCGCAAGGGCACAAGGTCGCGCTGACCGATCTCGCGGCCGGCGCGCCGGTGGTCCGCTACAACGTCGTGATCGGCTATGCGCTGACCGACTTGCCGCGCGGCAGCTGGGTGAACGAGCGCACGATGCGCATGCCCGAGCCGCCGGGGCTCGACGACCTGCCGCTCGCGACGCGCGCCGCGCCGCCGCTCGCGCCGCTCGACGGCTATACGTTCGAGGGCTTCCGCAATGCCGACGGCTCGGTCGGCACGCGCAATATCCTGGCGATCACGACGACCGTGCAGTGCGTGTCGGGCGTCGTCGAGCATGCGGTGAAGCGGATCAAGGCCGAACTGCTGCCGCGCTACCCGCACGTCGACGACGTGGTCGGGCTCGAACACACGTACGGCTGCGGCGTCGCGATCGACGCGCCCGACGCGGACATCCCGATCCGCACGCTGCGCAACATCAGCCTGAACCCGAACTTCGGCGGCGAGGTGATGACCGTGAGCCTCGGCTGCGAGAAGCTCCAGCCCGAGCGTCTGCTGCCGCCCGGTGTGATCCCCGTCACGGCCGACGGCGCGGCCGGCAGCGGCGGCGTCGTGTGCCTGCAGGATGCCGGGCACGTCGGCTTCGAGTCGATGATCGACTCGATCATGACGATGGCCGAAGCGCACCTCGAACGGCTGAACCGCCGCCGCCGCGAAACCTGCCCGGCGTCGGATCTCGTCGTCGGCGTGCAATGCGGCGGCAGCGACGCGTTCTCCGGCCTGACGGCGAATCCGGCGGTCGGCTTCGCGGCGGACCTGCTGGTGCGCGCGGGCGCGACGATCATGTTCTCGGAAGTCACCGAAGTGCGCGACGGCGTCGCGCAGCTGACGTCGCGCGCGGCCAACGAAGAGGTGGCGCGCGAGATCATCCGCGAGATGGACTGGTACGACCGTTACCTCGAGCGCGGCCGCGTCGACCGCAGCGCGAACACGACGCCCGGCAACAAGAAGGGCGGCCTGTCGAACATCGTCGAGAAGGCGATGGGCTCGATCGTGAAGTCCGGCAGCGCGCCGATCGCCGGCGTCGTGCGGCCGGGCGAGCGGGCGCGGCAGAAGGGGCTGCTGTACGCGGCGACGCCCGCGAGCGACTTCATCTGCGGCACGCTGCAGCTCGCGGCCGGGATGAACCTGCATGTGTTCACGACCGGGCGCGGCACGCCGTACGGGCTTGCGCAGGTGCCGGTGATCAAGGTCGCGACGCGCAGCGATCTCGCGCGCCGCTGGCACGACCTGATGGATCTCGACGCCGGCCAGATCGCGACCGGTGCGGCGTCGATCGAGGACGTCGGCTGGGAGCTGTTCCGGCTGATGCTCGACGTCGCGAGCGGCAAGCGTCGCACGTGGGCCGAGCAGTGGAAGCTCGCGAACGCGCTGACGCTGTTCAATCCGGCGCCGGTGACCTGACGCGCGCGCGGTGGCTTGCTGCGGCCGAAGCGGGCGCCTTCGCGCCCCCGTCGTCACGTCGTCATCGCGCCGCCGCGCGGCCGCCTGACATGCATGACGCGTCGCCCGCGGCGCCCGGGATCGGGTAACGTTATGCGGTTCGTTCCTGATCCCGGAGACTTGCTCACATGTTGAAGAATCTCGATCCGCTGCTGCACGCCGACATCCTGCACGCGCTGCGCGCGATGGGCCACGGAGACGAAGTGGCGATCTGCGACGCGAATTTCCCGGCCGAGTCCGTCGCCGAACACACGGTGGTCGGCCGCGCGCTGCGCATCGACGGCGCCGACTCGGCGCGCGTCGCGCGCGCGGTGCTGTCGGTGCTGCCGCTCGACACGTTCGTCGACACGCCGGCATGGCGGATGGAAGTAGTCGGCGATCCGGCCGCGGTGCCGCCCGTGCAACGCGAGGTGCAGGCCGAGATCGATCGCGCGGAAGCGCGCGCCGTGCCGCTCACGGGCCTCGATCGCTTCGCGTTCTACGAGCGCGCGCAGCGCGCGTACGCGGTGATCGTCACCGGCGAGCTGCGCGGCTACGGCTGCTTCATCTTCAAAAAAGGCGTGCTGCTGAGCGACGCCGGCTAGCGACGTGCCCGCCTCGACGGTAAGGGCTGCAGTGTAAAGATTTGCTACAACCTTTTTCTTGGACACGGCCACAAGACCCTCTATGCTGGCCCATTTGCCGCCGGCCCCGCTCGGCCGCGCGGTTCGAACCGCACGGGTGCGCCCGTGCGGACGGCCGAACTGCATACGAGGAGAGAGGCATGACGCGTTCCGTCGATTCCGGCGTCATTTTTTTCGCACGCCTGGCGCTGGCGGCGTTGTTTCTGTGGGGCGGCGTGATGAAGCTGCTCGGCTACGGCGAATTCATCGGCTATCTGCACGCGCTCAACGTGCCGTATACGCAGGTGACGGGCCCATTGATCGTCGCGATCGAGGCGCTCGGCGGCCTGCTGCTGATCGTCGGCTACAAGGTGAAGCCGCTCGCGTTGCTGATGGCGTGCTACACGATCGCGACCGCGATGGTCGGGCACAATTTCTGGGACGCGACCAACGCCACGCTCCAGCACGACATGGTGATCCACTTCTGGAAGAACGTCGCGATCGCCGGCGGCTTTCTGCTGCTGTTCGTGACGGGCGCGGGCGGCGCGAGCATCGACGCGCTGCGCCGGCCGAGTTCGTCGTACGGCGCGCTGCGCTGAGCGGAACTGAGCAGAACTGATCCAGCCGACGTGCGCGGCACGCGCTGCCAACGCAAAAGGGCCGAATCCCGCAGGTGCGGGATTCGGCCCTTCGTTCATCTGCTAGGCGCGCAGGCGGCGCTCAGCGAGCGTCCGTCAGCTCCTTCGCATCCTTCGAGAACTGCACGGCAATTGCGCCGAGCACGCAGATCGCCGCGACGTAGGCGACCGGCGCGAGCGGGTTCGACTTCATCATCAACGAGACGATCACCGGCGTGAGGCCGCCGAAGATCGCATACGCGACGTTGTACGAGAACGAGATGCCCGAGAAGCGCACGACCGCGGGAAAGCTGCGCACCATCACGAACGGCACCGCGCCGATCGTGCCGACCGTGAAGCCGGCGATCCCGTAGTACAGCGGCAGCGTCGACGCGTCGGCGGCGACCTGCGCGAACAGCAGGTAGTAGCACGCGGCGAGCACGAGGCCGCCGATGCCGAGCACGCGCTTCGCGCCGATCCAGCCCGCGAGCGAGCCGGCGGTGATGCAGCCGGCCGTCAGGCACAGCGTCGCGATGCTGTTCGCGAACAGCGTGGTCGCGGGCGCCAGATGGAACTGCTTCTGCAGCAGCGCGGGCGTCATCAGGATCACGACGACGATCGCCGCCGACAGCATCCAGGTGAGCAGCATCGACACGATCACCGCGCGGCCGTGGTCGCGCAGCACGGCTTTCAGCGGAATCTCGGCCGCGAGCGCCTTCTTCGCCTTCATCTCCGCGAACACCGGCGTTTCGTGCAGCCAGCGGCGCAGGTATACGGAGAACAGGCCGAACACGCCGCCGAGCAGGAACGGAATGCGCCACGCGAACGCGGTCACTTCGGCGCCCGAGTAGCGGCTGTTGATGGCCGCCGCGACCAGCGAGCCGAGCAGAATGCCGGCGGTGAGGCCCGCGGTCAGCGTGCCGCACGCATAGCCGATGTGGCGCGACGGCACGTGCTCGGACACGAACACCCAGGCGCCGGGCACTTCGCCGCCGACCGCCGCGCCTTGCAGCACGCGGAACAGCAGCAGCAACACCGGCGCGAGGATGCCGATCGTGTCGTAGGTCGGCAGCAGCCCCATCAGCAGCGTCGGCACCGACATCATCAGCACGCTCAGCGTGAACATCCGCTTGCGGCCGAACAGGTCGCCGAAGTGCGCCATGATCACGCCGCCGAGCGGTCGCGCGAGATAGCCGGCCGCGAAGATGCCGAAGGTCTGCAGCTGGCGCAGCCAGTCGGGAATGTCGTGCGGGAAGAACAGCTGTCCGATCGCGGGCGCGAAGAACACGAAGATGATGAAGTCGTAGAACTCGAGCGCACCGCCGAGTGCGGCGAGGCCGAGGGTCTTGTAGTCGCTGCGCGTGAGCGCGCGTTCGGCGGCGCGAGGCACGCCGCTCAATTCAGATGCTTGCATGGTCAGGGCGATCGGTTTTCGAATGTTGTTGTCGATGCTGCGTCTCCAGGGCCCGCTATCGGCATGGACTGGCTTGGCGCGGCATGCGTCGTCGAACGCGTGCGAAGCCGGGTAGGGCACGGAGCACGCGCCGCCGCACCGGGATGGGGTGCGGCGGAGACGAAGCGTCAAAAGCGGGTGGGGGGATTCTACAGGAGCGCGAAATGCGTGCGCGGAGCGCGTGTCGACGAATGCTTCGGACGCCGTGACGCCGCAAGGCGCGCGGCGCGGCACACGGGGGAGCGTGCCGCGCCGCGCGGGACAGGGGGCGGGGATGTCGTCGAATCAGTTGCCGGCGATCGTGTCGACCGGCTTGAAGGCGCCATGCTCGACCTTGTAGATCGTCACCGGCGCGTCCTTCAGGTCGCCCTTCGCGTCGTACGCGATGCTCGGCGCCGACACGCCCTTGATCGACACCTTGCCGAGATACGGCGTATAGACCTTCGGATCGGTCGAGTTCGCGTCCTTCATCGCGGTGAGCAGCGCGATCGTGCCGTCGTACGAGTAAGGCGAATAGGTGATCACGTCCTCGTTGAAGCGCGCCTTGTAGCGCGACGCATAGCTGGCGAAGCCGGGCATCTTCTCCTTCGGCAGCCCGCCCATGTAGACGATCGCGCCTTCGGCCGCTTCGCCGCCGACCTTCAGGAACGTCGGCGAACGCGACATCTCGCCGGTCACGAACGCCGCCTTGATGCCGAGCTGGCGCATCTTGCGGATCATCGGCGACGATTGCGCGTCGCCGCCGCCGTAGAAGATCGCATCTGGATTGACGCCCTTCAGGTTGGTCAGGATCGCGGAGAAATCGAGCGCCTTGTCGTTCGTGAAGTCGCGCTTGATGATCGTGCCGCCCGCGGCCTGCACGGCCTTCGCGAACTCGTCGGCGATGCCCTGGCCGTACGCGGTGCGGTCGTCGATGATCGCGATGCGCTTGAAGCGCAGCGTCTTCACCGCATAGGTGCCGACGATGCGGCCCGCCTGCGCGTCGCTCGTCAGCAGCCGGTAGGTCGTCTTGTAGCCGCGTGCGGTGTACTGCGGCGACGTCGCCATCGAGATCTGCGGCAGGCCCGCGCGATCGTACAGATCGGACGCCGGAATGCTGGTGCCCGAGTTGAAATGGCCGATGATCCCGCGGACGTTGTCGTCGATCAGCCGCTGCGCGACCGTCGTGCCGGTGCGTGGGTCGGCCTGGTCGTCCTGCGAGTCGAGCTGGAACGTCACCGGCTTGCCGCCGATCGTCGGATGCGTCGCGTTGAAATCGGCGATCGCGAGCTGCACGCCTTTCTGCATGTCGGTGCCGTAGTTCGATTGCGGCCCGGTCAGCGGCGCGGCGAAACCGATCTTGACGACGTCGGCGGCGAGGGCGTGGGCGCCCGACAGTGCGCAGGCGGCAGCCAGCGCGACGTGCGATACCTTCAGCTTCACTTTCACTTCCCCTTGATGGCGTGGTTGGGCCGCGGCCGACCCTTCGACCGGTGCGGTAAGCCGGGCGAGACGTTTCGACCCTGCGTGGTGCGGAACGCGCCGCCACGGCGATGCGAATGCGCGGCACGCAGCGCATGCTGTGCCGGAATCGGCGTGGGCTGCGGGGGCGGATGGACGTCTCGTAACCGTTCATTAAAGTCTAGATAGTGAAAATTCCCGCGTCTTGCGCGTTCGATGCGTGGCGCGCGACGATTTCGGCATATCGTAGATAACCCTGATATATGCTGAAATCGTCATGGGTGATGCGCAGACGGGCCAAGACGCGGGACGTCGTCGTTCCTAGGATGGCGGGCTTGGGTTGCAGGCGGCGGTGGGCGTGGAGATGGGG